>NZ_JBSXNR010000077.1:0-58510 GCF_056857735.1 Flagellimonas sp. L-11 | reverse complement strand
GGATTGTGGTATCGTGGTCAATCCGGATGCCGCCGCCAATTTGGCCGAGGGAGGTATTGTGGACGGCATAGGCAATGCCCTGTATGGGGAATTGACCTTTGAGGACGGCGTTCCGCAAAAATCCAATTTTGATGCATACCGCATGATTCGAATGACCGAAGCGCCCAAGGAGATCGAGGTTTATTTTGTTGAGAGTGATATTGATCCCACAGGTTTGGGGGAACCGACCTTTCCACCGATTTTTGCCGCCGTGGCCAATGCACTTTATAAGGCCAAGGGGGAGCGTTTATACCAACAACCCTATCTCAAGTATTTAAGCTAGCTCGTTAAAATTAGTATAGTGACCCGTGGTGGATTTTGATAAAATTCGTCATTTCGGTTTCACGACAGCATGAACGAAACTTGTATCGAGAAAAAGAATTTTTATCCAAAAAAGGTTCTCGACCTACCTACTCTTGGGTTTGTATTGTTAAATCAAAGTATCTTAAAAGGGAAAAGGAAAATCCTTCCCAAATCAGATTGTTGGAAAAAATATAGGTTGGCATCCTATAACGGTGCGTTACAGGTTTCTTTGTAGTTTTTTGAAGGTTTTTTTTAGGGGCAGGCCAATACCTTTGACCCTGTTTGAAAAATTGATGTTCGATGGATATTTCCTTTGGTGGGTCATGTTGTTACAGATGATAGCTACGACAAATAAAATAAGCACTCCGGACAGCACGGGAAACAAGGCATAGAGATAACCGAGGGACCTGACATGTTCCGTTCCGATTACAGCGATCAGTGCAGTGGCCCCACCCGGTGGGTGTAGGGTCTTGGTGTACTGCATTGCGATAATGGATAGGGAAACGGCCAATGGAGCGCTGATCCAGATAGGTTCGGGCACTACTTTGTATACGGTTACCCCTATCAATGCCGATATTAGGTGCCCGCCAATCAAATTCCTTGGTTGTGCAAGAGGGCTATGGACCGTTCCGTAAATCAATACACAGGTAGCGCCGAACGAACCGATCAGGAAAACATTTTCAAGTGGCGATAAGTAGAGGCTCTGCACATAACCGATCAAGGCCATTCCAAGGAATGAGCTTACAAAGGACCAAAAGGTTTCCCGGTAATCTACCACCGTCTCCTTGTAAAAAATGTATTTACCAACTCTATAGGTTCGTTTTATTTTTTTGCGGATCATAAAGTGTCATTGGGCCCCAAAGTTAGGTATCCAAATAATTAAAATTAAATGCAATCACAGCTGTTTGTCTGTTTGGTCAAATGGATGGATAATTTAAAGTCCTGTAAATCAGGTTAAAAGAAGAATCGTGCATGCTCTGGGGTGTAAACGCATTTTATTGTTGGCACAATTTGATGGAATTATGTTGGCCGGTCAACACGGTATGTGCCGAGGGGATTGCAATCAAAACATGGCGTCCTCTCCAAAAGGAAAAACTACAGGGCTTGGATTGGATATGACGGATACAGAGAACCATAAAAACGCAAGATTTGTCTTGGAAGCCTGTTGTTCAACTGTTGGTTTATGTTTTGCTATGTTCAATTTTTGTAGGGAGGTATACTTTGTCAGGTTTTCCATCCAACAATTCAATTAGGAGCTTGGATCATCCTATTCATTACTGAGTGAAGATGCCCTGAAATCTGTTGATTGGTGGTTTTAATCAAGTTCAAATTTGCTATGGGTTAACATTTTACATTTAAACTAACGTTTTTTTAATCTTGGAAATAGCCGTTCTTCTTAATAAAAGTGAGTAATTTGAAAAATAAATTTAGTATTTGTAAACTTTTTTGACACATCATTGCAATGTCCAAAAAACAATCCAACGTAATCTTTCTCCTGCATGCCTCTTTGGCCGCCTTTGGCACCTATTTTTGCATGTACGCCTTTAGAAAGCCTTTCTCCGTTGCCACTTTTGATGGACTGGCATTCATGGGGATCGATTACAAAATTCTGTTGGTCATTGCACAAGTGTTGGGTTATGCTCTTTCCAAGTTTGTTGGAATCAAGGTCATCTCGGAGCTTACGCCCAAACGTAGGTTAATGTATTTGATTTCCCTGGTCTTTTTTGCTGAGGTATCTTTAGTGCTTTTTGCCTGGGTGCCCGCGCCATACAATATTCCCCTTATGTTCCTCAATGGTTTTCCTTTGGGAATGATTTGGGGGATTGTTTTTTCTTATATTGAGGGCAGGCGGTTTACCGATATTTTGGGCGTGGTGTTGTCTGCCAGCTTTATTGTGTCCAGCGGTGTGGTGAAATCCGTAGGGCTTTATGTAATGCAATTTTGGGGTGTTGGCGAATTTTGGATGCCTTCAGTTACAGGAGCCCTTTTTTTTGTTCCCCTCTTGTTGTGCTCTTTTATGTTGCAACGCGTTCCTCCGCCGACTACAGGGGATATTGCCAACCGAACTGAGCGTATCCCCATGACTGCCCGGGAAAGAAAGGACTTGGTGAAAAAATTTATGTTCCCCTTGCTTCTCATCATAGTGTTTTACACTTTTTTGACTGCATTTCGGGATTTTAGGGACAACTTTGCCCGTGAACTTTGGGACAGTATCGGGTACCGTGGAGACGTTTCCGTATTTTCGACTTCAGAGATTATCATTGCCCTTGTGGTGCTCTTGATTATTGGTGCCATTTTTTACATCAAGGATAATTTTAAAGCCTTGCTTACCTATCATTTGCTTCTTATTTTGGGAACAGTGGTTTTGGCCGGGAGCACCCTAATGTTTCAAGTTGGGATTTTGGACCCTTTTATATGGATGGTTTGTACTGGTTTTGGACTCTATATTTGTTATGTGCCGTTCAACTGTCTATTTTTTGATCGCTTTATTGCCACCTTTAAGGTAAAGGGGAATTCAGGTTTCCTTATTTATATTGCCGATGCCTTTGGTTATGTGGGGAGCGTTTTGGTACTGCTTTATAAAAACTTTGGACAGACGAGTTTGTCGTGGCTTAAATTTTTTGTGTACGGTACGTACGCCGTCGCTTTTATAGGTATTTGTAGTACTCTGATATTGTATTTTCACTTTACCGCTCTCAGCAAGGCGGAGGAACCCAAGAAACAATTGGATTATGGACAATAAATATGATGCCGTCATTGTAGGTGGCGGTATTTTAGGAACTTTTCACGCCTACCACGCATTGGAATTGGGTTTAAAAGTTTGTTTGGTGGAAAAGGATGCCTATCCTAAGGGAGCTACCACGCAGAATTTTGGGCAAGTGGTGCCTTCGGGAATGAATTCCAAATGGCAAAAATTTGGTCGTGAAAGTCTTCGAATCTATAAAGAAATTCAATCCCAGTTCGATATCAGTATCCGCCAAAATGGATCGGTCTATTTGGCCTCCAATGAAGAAGAGGAGCAATTGCTTATTGAGCTTAGAGCGATAAATAGCGGAAACAATTATACATCCAAAATGCTCACCAAACAAGAATGTTTGGAGCGTTACCCCGGATTGCGAACCGATTATGTAAGGGCGGGATTGTTTTTCCCAGAGGAAGTAACCGTGGAACCACGAACCATGATCCATAAACTTCAAGAATACTTGGTTGCCCAGAAGGATTTGGATCTCAAGTTTGATTTTCCAGTAGTCTCTTGCGAACCCAACGGGGAATGGGTTTCCGTACAAAACACAAAAAACGAAGAAGTTTTTGGAAGACAGGTAATTATCTGTAATGGTTCGGATTTTAAAAATCTATATCCTCAAATTTTTGCAGCTAGTGATTTGGAAGTATCCAAACTACAGATGATGCAGACCAAGCCGCAAGGGAATTATCAATTAAAGGGGTCCATCTTAACGGGATGGTCCATTAGGAGGTACGAAGCATTTCACGAATGTCCATCTTTTGCAAGAATCAAGGAAAATGAGCCAAAGGACAGTCTTCAGAAAAAATGGGGAGTGCACATTCTTTTTAAACAAGCAGCCGATGGTTCGATAATTCTCGGAGATTCACATCAATATGCCGATGCCGCCAAAATTGAAGATTTGGGTTATGACCTGGATATGGATATTGACAATTTTATGATTGGGGAGGCCAATAAAATAATCGACCTGCCCACCTATCAAATCAAGAAAAGGTGGTACGGGATATACTCACAATGTAAGAACAGCGATATTTTTCAAAAAACCATTGACGATAATATTCATATTGTAACAGGAATCGGCGGAAAGGGAATGACGGGCAGTGCAGGGTTCTCAAAGAAGAATGTTGCAACTATATTTAATAAGCAGAAAATCAAATTATGAAAAAAATAGAATTGGCAGTTTTTGATATGGCAGGCACTACGGTGAACGAGGACAATGTAGTTTACAAAACAGTTAAGGCCGCTTTGGCCAAACACGGTGTTGAGGTTTCTCTGGATACCGTACTGGGGTTTGGTGCCGGTAAGGAAAAGTTCAAGGCCATTTCCGATATATTGAAGGAAACCAAGACAACCGGGGTCGACGCCAATGCGGTTTTTGAGGATTTTAAAGGAATGTTGGAAGAGGCCTACACCAATCTTGATGTAACCACCTACCATGGTGTGGAAGAACTTTTCCAAACACTGAGATCCAAAGAGGTAAAAATTGTTTTAAATACAGGATACGACCAAAAAACGGCGCAATCACTTTTGGACAAATTGGGTTGGGTCGCAGGCAATCAAATTGATGCTGTGATTACGGCCGATGATGTGGTAAGGGGAAGACCATCTTCTGAAATGATTGATAAAGCCATGGAGATGTTCGGTATCACCGAATCCGAAAATGTTTTGAAAGCTGGAGACTCAGCCATCGATATTGAAGAAGGGAAAAACGCGAATTGTGGATGGACAGTAGGTGTACTTACCGGTGCGCAGACCCGCGAACAACTGGCAACCGCTGAACCATCAATGATTTTGGATTCATTGGCTGATCTGGAAGAAGTATTGTTTCCTTGATCAAATAAAGAAATAGACCACCAACATTTTGGAGGGAACTTTTCCTCGGTTGATAGGCACATGGGGGATTCTGCCATCAAAAAAAATGGAATCCCCTTCCTTGAGCAGCACCTCTTGGTCACCTATCTCGTAATAGCACTCTCCCGTTAAAATATATTTGAACTCAAAAGCATCAGTCATCACCTTGTCACGTTCTGAGTTGGGTTGCACCTCCAAAAGCACACTTTCAAAACCCACGGAGTTCAATTGTTTTCCAAAAATGTAGTTGTAGGTAAATCCGACCGCTTCGTCTTCTTTCTCGATGATGGATTGTTCATTTTTACGGGTCACTAAAAAAACCTGACCGTGTGCTCTGGGAATACCCTCGAAAAAGTCGGTCATCTCCATTTCCAAGGCTCCCACAATCTTCAAAAAAACAGGTAAGGAGGGAATGGTTCGCCCATTTTCAATTCGAGAAATAAGCCCGGCCGTTACTCCGGCATTGATCGCAACATCGTTAATGGTCTTTTTATTGTTCTTACGAATTTGCTTGATTCTTTTTCCAATACCGATGAGGTAATCTTCCATTTTTATTGAGGTTGTTGAATTTTAGTATTTATAATATTTTTTGATGGTTCAAGATCAATAAAAATATCCATTAATCCACTGAAATACTAGGATATCTTGTTAAAATCGAAGCAGACAGGCTTTTATAAAAATTGAGTATTTGTAAATAATGTTTACCTAACATTGCGCTATTTCTTTTAACTTTTCCGTATCGTTTTTTTAATCTGTTTAAAGGCATGCCTTAACTCTTGTGTTGGATATTTGTTGATAAATAATTAACCAAATTTTACAAATACTCAACAAATGAAAAATTCAATCTTAACGTTTTTAATTGCCTTCACCGTAAGTGTCATGGGTTACTCCCAAGTTGCTTTTACAGGTCAGGTAGTTGACGAGAACAACATACCCTTGCCAGGGGCATCGGTGGTTGTAAAAGGCGAGTCAATAGGGGCCGCCACAGACTTTGATGGAAATTTTGAAATAGAACTTCCACAAGGTGGGGAAACCTTGGTCATATCCTATATAGGATATATCCCCAAGGAACTGGTAACAGTAGGAAAGACATCGGCAACAGTTGTTTTGCAGCCAGATTCGCAACAATTGGATGAAGTGGTGGTGACCGCTTTGGGTATCGAACGTGAAAAAAAATCCTTAGGTTACGCTTCCCAGGAATTGGACAATGATGATGTGGTGAAGGCAAGGGAACCAAACCTCCTTAATAGTATGTCTGGTAAGGTTGCTGGTTTACAGATTACCAACAGTCCTTCAGGTCTGGGAGGGTCTGCCAGAGTGTCCATACGAGGGGATGCTTCCCTGAACATCAATGGAAACTCACCGTTGTTCGTAGTTGATGGTACTCCAATCAGTAATGAAATTGTCGGATCTAGCGGTTCCGGAACCCAAAGTGTGGATTATGGTAACGGTGCGGCTGAAATCAATCCACAGGATATTGAATCCATAAACGTGCTAAAAGGTCCTGCAGCAGCAGCACTTTATGGGGCCAGGGCGGCCAATGGTGCCATAATCATTACCACGAAAAAAGGAAGGTCACAAGGAAGTAAACTAGGTGTTTCCTTTAACACGGGTGTGACCATTGATAATGTACTCATGCTACCGGATTGGCAAAATGAGTACGGTCAAGGTAATAATCAGCAGTTTGCCTTCGTGGACGGCAGTGGTTCAGGAATTGCCGATGGTGTGGATGAAAGCTGGGGTCCAAGGTTGGATACCGGACTTTTGATTCCCCAGTTTGATTCTCCAAGGGCGGACGGAACACGAGGTGGTGACACATTTGTAAGCAATGCGCCAATATCGCCTACTCCTTGGGTTTCCAATCCTGATAATACCAAGGATTTCTTTGAAACCGGAATTACAAAAACCAACAGTATCGCCATTTCCAAATCAGGTGAAATGGGGAATATGCGTTTGTCCTTTCAGAACTTGGATCAGGAAGGCACACTTCCCAACACAGATCTTGAAAGAAACTCCTTGAACTTTTCAGGCAGTCTCAATGTATCGGAAAAGGTAAAGGTCAATGCCAACATCAACTATGTAAAAACGGATAGCGATAACAGACCGGCCGTGGGTTATGGCACGGAAAGTATCATGTATCTTTTTATCTGGTACGGTAGACAATTGAACACAAATAATTTGAGGGATTATTGGCAACCGGGTCTTGAAGGAATTCAACAATTCAATTATAACTATAATTATCATGACAATCCGTACTTTACGATGTATGAGAATACCAATGCCCAGGACAAGGATCGTATTTTTGGAAACATCAGCCTTACCTATGATATAACCGATAATTGGAAGTTGTTACTGCGTTCGGGACGTGATTTTTACCGTGATTTCAGGGAGAGAAAAAGGGCATTCAGTACACAGCGATTTCCATTTGGAACCTATCAAGAGGATAATATTTTCTTTGAGGAAAGCAATACGGACTTTCTGTTGAGCTATGACAAAACCTTCAATGAAAAATGGAATGTGAACATTTCAGGTGGGGGTAATATCTTAAGACAAAAACAGGATTTCACCAAAAGTGTTGCTCCCCAATTGATCAACCCAGGAGTTTATTCCTTCAATAATTCCAGACAGGCCGTACAGGTTTCCTCCAATAATTATGAAAAACGTATCAATAGTTTATACGGATATGCGCGTTTTGCATACGATAGTAAAATCTTTTTGGATTTGACGGGAAGAAACGACTGGTCTAGCACCTTGCCATCGGACAACAATTCCTATTTCTATCCTTCTGCTACCCTAAGTGCCATAGCCAGTGACATTTTTAAAATGCCGGAATGGGTTACGTTTGCTAAAGTTAGGGCTGCATATGCAGAAGTAGGTAACGATACCGATCCCTACCGATTGCGTAGTTTTTATCAAAATGAAAGACCTTTTGATGGTTCAACCCCCATTTTAACGGAGTCATCCTTGATACCTAATGCGGATTTGAAACCGGAGATTACCTCTTCTTACGAGTTTGGTTTGGATTTGAGGTTTTTCCAAAGCAGAATGAACTTTGATCTTACCTATTATGACAGTTCAACAAAGAACCAGATCATCAATATCAGTACCGATATTGCCAGTGGATATTCCAGCCAGTTGATCAATGCAGGGGAGGTGCGTAACTATGGATTCGAGGCAATTGCGAGTTTTGTGCCCGTACTAACGGATAATTTTAAATGGACATCCACTTTTAACTTTTCCACGAATCAGAGTGAGGTTAAGGATCTGGGCGGAGTGAATTTTACCCTTACCAGTGCCAACGGAGCGTTTATCCAGGCTAGGGAAGGGGGATCCATCAGTGCCATTTATGGTAGAGGATTTCAAAGGGTGGAAGACCCCAATAGCGAGTTCTTCGGTCAAAAAATCGTAAATAATCAAGGAATCCCTATTCGTACCGATGATTTGGTGTACCAAGGGGATTATGCCCCGGATTTTACACTGGGTTTTCAAAATAGCTTTAGATATAAAAATGTTGATTTTGGATTTCTTCTGGACACAAGGCAAGGAGGGATAGTGGTTTCCAGAACCAAAACGATAGGAAGTACCTCTGGCCAATTAATGGAAACTTTGGAAGGTAGGGAGACAGGAATTGTTGCGGAAGGAGTCGTGAATACAGGTACTAGTGAAAATCCGGTTTACGTTCCCAATACTACCAATGTCGATGCAAGAACCTATAACAATAGGTATTATGAAAGGGATAACGTGGAAGCGGCCAAATATGACGCTTCCTATACCAAACTGCGGGAAGTTACCTTGGGCTATTCCTTTCCCAAAAGAATAATCGATAAGCTTCCGATTTCGAATGCAAGATTTTCCCTAACAGGTAGAAATTTATTGTTATGGACCGATAACCCACATTTTGACCCTGAAGTTGTTGGGGTGTCCGGAGGAACATTGCAGCCCGGAATCGAGAATATGTCCTACCCCAGTACAAGGTCTTTCACATTTAACCTACAGGTAAACTTTTAAAAGAACATCAGAATTAATTCAAATATTATGAAAAAAATAATCTTATCAATGTTCGCACTTTCCTTCATCTTTGGGTGTACGGAAGATTTTGACGAAATCAATATAAACCCAAACTTTCCTGCATCCGCACAACCAGATCTTTTGTTGCCGGGAATTCAGAGGGAGATGGCCTATAACTGGGGTGGCCAAGGTTGGGAAGAAGGTTTTACAGTGGTGCAGTATGGAGCCCGTCTTCAATTCACCAGTGGAGACACCTATAACTGGTCACCCTCTGGAGATCCATACAATGATGCATATGCTTCGCTAAGGGACGTAGAAAATATAATTAGAAGTACCAAGGACAATATGGAAGCCCAAAATTATTATGGTGTGGCCTTGATCATGAAATCTTGGATTATGTCCTATGTAACGGATGCTTATGGAGATGTTCCTTACTCAGAAGCTACGAAGGGTATCAGTGAGGGCAATGTTACTCCGGTCTTTGATCCACAATCCAATATTTATGCGGGTATGTTGGCGGATTTGGAGACCGCAAACGCTGTGCTGACGGATGAATCCAATATTTCCGGGGACATTTTCTACGGTGGGGATATTTTAAAATGGAGAAAGTTTGCAAACTCTTTAAGGTTACGTTTGTTGATGCGCATCAGTGATGTGGACAATGCAACCGCCGTTGCCGGAATGGCCCAAATAGTAGGAAATCCTACGGCATATCCCATCTTTGAAAGTAATGAGGATATCGCTATGGTACAATGGAACTCCCTCAATCCACAGCCCAAATATGAAACCCGTAGTGGTAGTTTTGATGAGGTTAGGTTGAGTCAAACGTTGGAAACACGTCTTAAGGAGCTGAATGATAATAGGTTATATGTTTTTGCCCAGCCAACGACTGCTTCGGGAAAAGGCATTTTTTCTGAGGATTTTGCTGATTATGTAGGAATGCCAAACGGATTGGATGACGAAGCGGCACTTGGCTATAGTCCATCGGGTAACCCGGATGAAGCCGGTTCAAACTTTATTTCAAGATTGGGAATACTTTTGGCGTGTAGGGCCTGTAATCCTGAGCAAGCATCGGCTACGGCTTCACAGACCATCATCATGAGCTATTCCGAACTTCAGTTTATATTGGCAGAGGCTAGGGAGCAGGGTTGGATTTCCGTCGGGGATGCCGCGACCTATTATGAGAACGGGATTCGCGCTTCCTTTGAATATTATACTGCAAGGGTTACTGCTGGCGGCTGGTCAGAAATTGCTGCAGCCATGCAGGCCACTGACCTTGATGCCTATTTGGGACAGGCAGCTGTGGCCTATACTGGAACTGCCGATGAAAAGTTGGGTAAAATTGCCCTTCAGAAATGGATTTCACTTTTCTATACAGGTTTTGAAGGTTGGTCAGATTGGAGAAGAACCGGTATGCCGGAAGTGGTACCTGGTCCAGATGCTGTTAATGATGGTCAGGTTCCGGTGCGTTTCCAATATCCCAACTCGGTAAAATCCACAAATGAGGATAACTATAATGCAGCCGTTTCCCGTATGGGAGGGGACAATATCAACACAAAGTTGTGGTGGGATGTCGATTAAGGACACAAAAAAATCACCAAACTTTTCAAGCATACCATTTGTTTTAGTACTGACCATAGGGGTTCTATCCCTATGGTCATGTGCTAATCCAGATATGGAAAAGAAGGATTTCGGTATAAAACATATCATTGTTATTGGGGTAGATGGTATGAGTCCCGACGGGATTCAAAAAGCAAATACACCAACCTTGGATTCCATGATTCAAAATGGGGCGGCAACCATGCATGCCAGATCTGTGATGCCGTCCAGTTCCAGTTCCAACTGGGCCAGTATGATCATGGGAGCCGATACCGAACAACATGGAGTAACTTCGAATGGTTGGGAAAAGTTCGACCACCAACTACCTCCAGTCGTAGTTACCGAAAATGGGACGTTTCCGACCATATTCACACTATTTAAAGACCAACAGCCAGAAGCGCATGTGGGCGCCATCTACGACTGGGACGGTTTTGGACGTTTGTTCGAAAAAGAGGATGTTGATTTTGATATAGATGGAGACCATGAGGACAAGACGACCCAAGCCGCAGTGGACTACATCAAAAAAAATACGCCGACGTTCACTTTTGTGCATTTGGATCATGTTGATCACGCAGGTCATGCCCAGGGCCACGGTACCCCCGATTATTATAAGTCCGTGGAAAAAGCGGATTCCTTGATTGCTAAAATTGTGGATGCCACAAAAGAAGCAGGCATTTTCGCAAAAACCATGTTCATTGTATCGGCTGATCACGGAGGATTGGGCTTTGGTCATGGAGGGGAAAGCCTGGCCGAAATGGAAATACCATTCATTTTGTACGGAGCAGGCATCAAAAAGGGCTACAAAATGGAAGAAACCGTGTATCAATATGACAATGCAACGACCGTTGCCTATGCGATGGCCTTGCAAACACCGCAAGCTTGGATAGGCAGACCTGTAAAAGGCGCTTTTATCGGAAAAGAAGCCCCAAAACTGATTTATGGGCGAAAGGAGCGGATAACCGCGCCAAAAATTTTTCCGGATGCTGGCTATTTTGAACCAGCTGGGGGAGTTTTTAAAGCAGATTCTGTTGCCGTGGTGATACAAAATCCAAATAATGTGGGGCAGATTCGGTACACCATTGGAAACAACCTACCAACATTGGAAAATAGCCTAGTCTACCAAGACACTTTTTATTTGAAACAAACCAACATTATCAAAGCAGGTATCTTTCAGAATGATCAGTTGGTGAGTACGGTTACAGCGGGTAATTTTAGAATTGTATCGGAGAGCAAACAAGACCCAGTCAAATTTAAGATGTATCAGGTGAGCGGCATAGAAAAATTGCCCGATTTTACATCGTTGAAGCCCATTTATGAAGGTGATGTCATCGAGTTTTCCCATAAGCAAGCACTGACCCACGATTTGCCACAAGAACAAGTAGCTATGGTCTTTGAAAGTTATTTGGAAGTAATCGAAAGCGGAAACTATAGTTTTTTCACCAATAGCGACGATGGCAGCAAGCTTTATGTAGACGGTATCGAAATCGTAGACAACGATGGTGGCCATGGCGTTGTGGAGCGCAGCGGTTCTTTGGAACTATCCGAAGGAAGGCACTTGGTACGCGTTACGTTTTTTAATGGTGGCGGAGGCTATCATTTGGATGTAAAATATTCCGGTCCTGACATCCCTAAACAAATTATTCCGGCAAATCAGTTGTATAGAGCAAAATAAGTATGTATCCAAACCTCAAAAAATCCTTTGTACTGCTCATTGTTTTAATGGTGCAGCTTTCACATGGGCAAAAACAACAATTGCCCGAGTGGCGACCCGGTTTTTTGGATATCCATCACATCAACACAGGTAGGGGCGATGCGGCTTTTATGGTTTTTCCCGATGGGACAACTATGTTGGTGGATGCCGGCGATATGTCCGAAACACATCCAAGGACAACATCTAGGAGAAATGCAAAATTGGTACCGAACAGGTCCAAAACGGCACCTGAATGGATTGTGGGTTATATCGATCAATTCCTGCCCAATAAGCTAGAACGAAAGTTGGACTACGCATTGATAACCCATTACCATGATGATCACTTTGGAGAGGTCGATTCCTTGCGCAAATTAGCTCCAGGGGGCTATCAACTTACGGGAATCATGGAGGTGGGCACTTTGATTCCGATTAAAACATTGATCGACCGTGGTTTTGATTATCCTATCGATCTAACCAACGAGCAAGTACAATCCAAAGAACGATTCACCAAGGATGCCTACGGAATGGTTCCTACCTTGGAGGAATATTGGAAGTTTATCCAGGTTCAATCAAAGCAAGCGGGCCTTGTAAATGAAGCTTTGGTTATTGGTAGCAACAATCAAATAAGATTACAGAACAATCCAAAGGATTATCCTGGATTCTCTGTCCAGAACATAGCATCCAACGGGAATATTTGGACAGGTTATGATGATACTTTTTACGCCCTTTTTAAAAAAGGGGAATATCCCGGGGAAAATCCTTTAAGCAATGTCATCCGAATAGATTATGGTAAATTCAATTATTATACGGGCGGTGATATCTCGGGAATAGATGGTTTTGGGCGAACCGATATGAATGCATTGGAGTCTTATGTGGCACCCGTTATCGGCGCTGTGGATGTGGCGACATTGAATCATCACGGCAATCGGGATTCACAGAACCCATTTTATGTGCGGACGATTCGCCCTAGGGTATGGATTCAGCAAAATTGGACGGCCGACCACCCGGGGGAGGAGGTCCTCAGAAGGATTACATCAAAAAAACTATACCCTGGTGACCGTGATATTTTCTCGACCATTATGCTGCAAGGCACAAAAGATGTGATTGGCGGCAGGTTGGATCTATACAAAAGCCAGAACGGGCATATAGTTGTTCGGGTGTACAACAATGGCGACACCTATAAGGTATATGTGTTGGACGACACCATGGAAGAAAGAAAAATAATAAGTGAACATGGCCCATACAAAGCACGATAGGCACAAGGTAGATTCTGTTGTGGAAGGTGACATCAACCTAACTTCCGCTCGGAACGAATGGTTGGAAAACGAGGTGAGCGAAGAAACCAAAAACCTATTGGAAAGAGATGCCAAGTACTTTATGCATCAATCCATGTCCACACCATGCTTGGATGTGCTCCAGAATTGTGAAGGCTCGTACATTGAAAGTATTTCAGGAAAAAAATATCTGGATTTTCATGGGAACAACGTACATCAAATTGGGTTTTCCCATCCAAAAATGGTGTCGCGTTTAACTGAGCAATTACAAAGCCTTACCTTCTCCACCCGAAGATATGCCAATGAGACCGCTATTCGGTTTGCGGAAAAACTAACCTCATATACTCCCAAAGGCCTTGACCGTATTTTGCTTACTCCCAATGGTAGTTCTGCTATTGGAATTGCCCTAAAATTGGCAAGGGCCGTAACAGGAAAACATAAAGTAGTCTCATTCTGGGATTCGTTCCACGGGGCTTCTCTGGATGCCATAAGTGTAGGGGGCGAGTCCGTTTTTCAGGAACATATGGGGCCATTAATGCCAGGTGTGGAGCGTATTCCGCCCCCAATCACCTATCGCGGTATTTTTGAAGGTAATGAGGAAAAAGCCTTGGAATATCTGCAATATGTTTTGGAGAAAGATCCTCAAATCGGGGCGTTTTTGGCGGAAACCATCCGTAATACCGATGTTCAGATCCCATCAAAAAAATTCTGGAAAGGAGCAAGGGCGTTGTGCGACAAGCATGGGGTGATACTGATTTTGGATGAAATCCCCATCGCTTTCGGACGCACGGGCAACATGTTTGCCTATGAGCTTTTTGATATTGAACCGGACATTCTATGTTTAGGTAAAGGTCTGGGCGGAGGAATCATTCCGCAAGCCGCCCTTGTTACACGTGAAGAATACAACAAGTTCGGACACATCTCACTTGGACACTACACCCATGAAAAAAGTCCGTTGGGCTCCATAGCGGGATTAACCCTATTGGAAGTGCTCGAAGATGAAGAAATTCTTCAAAAAGTAAAGGAAGACCAAGAGTTTATGCGGAAGAACCTTTATAAAATGTACCGTAAATATTCCTTGATCGGGGATGTGCGTGGCGTGGGACTTTTATGGGGCATTGAACTGGTGTCCGATAGAGCCACTAAGGAAAAAGCAACGGCCGAAGCCGAAGAAATCATGTACGAATGCCTAAGGCAAGGATTGAGCTTTAAGGTTTCCAAAGGAAATGTGCTCCAACTTTCGCCTCCATTGACCATAACCAGGGAAGAACTAGGGAAAGCCTTTGAAATATTGAACTGCGCCTTTTTAAAAACCAACACCATAGCCTAATGAAAAAAATCAGCCAATTACTCATCGTATTCTGTTTGGGTCTGATGGAGCTTACCGCCCAAACCGAACCCCAAATTTTAGTGCAGCCCTATCTTCAGGATGCAGAACCCAATTCCATTGTGATCATGTGGGAGACCACTAGTGGGGAAGAAAGCATCGTGGAATGGGGGCCCACTAAGAAACTGGGCAAAAAAACCTCTGGAGAGGCAGAGGATATCAATTTTTCCGATTCTAGGGTCCACACCGTTAAATTGGAAGGACTCAAACGCTTTACGGAGTACTATTATCGGGTAAAAACAGGAAAGGTACGGTCGGACATTTTCCAGTTCAAGACGCCACCGTTTTCAAGTAACGAAGAGTCCTTCAATATTGTGGCGATGAGCGATATGCAATATGATAGTGAACACCCCAACAAGTTTTCGGAAATCGTGAACCAAGGTGTACTTCAGTATTTGGAAAAAGAGCATGGAGGCAAGCTACCTGATAATTTGGCCATGGTTTTGATTCCAGGGGACTTGGTTTCTACGGGAAGCAAATACGATCAATGGAAAGAACACTTCTTCGACCCCGCAAAAAAACTCTTTGCCGAGGTGCCCGTATATCCCGTTTTGGGAAATCATGAGAGAAATTCAGTTTTTTACTTTAAATATTTTAATCTTCCGGAAAACGGAACAGCTGCTTATGCCGAACATTGGTGGTACAAGGATTATGGCAACACCCGAATCATAGGATTGAATTCCAACGAGGGTTACCGTGACCTTCGCGAACAATATGAATGGTTGGAGAAAGTGTTGGCCGATACCGAAAAGAACAATGACATTGATTTTGTGTTCGCCCAATTGCATCATCCGCACAAATCCGAGTTGTGGATTCCAGGGGAGGAAGAATCGACAGGAAAAGTAGTGAAAATGCTCGAGGAGTTTTCCACAAAAACAGGAAAGCCAAGTATCCACTTTTTTGGACACACCCATGGGTATTCGCGTGGACAGTCCCGTGATCATAAGCATTTGTGGATCAATGTGGCCTCGGCAGGTGGTGCCATAGACAATTGGGGCGAGTTTGAAGGCAGGGACTATGATGAGTTTACTGTTACCCAAGATGAATACGGTTTTGTCATGGTGGAAGTGGATGGTAACCGAAACGACCCTAAATTTACCGTTAAAAGAATTAGTCAGGGAAACAATGTGAGGTCTAGACAGAACGGGCTTCGGGACAGTATTACCATTTGGCGATTGGAGAAAAAACCCGATGCCCCAACAGTGGTTTCCCCAAAGCACAATGAAATTGTGAAGGACGAATTTGCCGTGTTGAAAGCAGATGGGTTTTCGAGTTCGCTGAGTAGTGCTTTTCATGCTGCCGCCCATTGGCAGATGTCCGAAACTCCTGACTTTGAAAAGTTGGACTTGGACAGCTGGAAACAGTTCGAAAACTGGTATTACATGGAAAACCGTCAAAAAGAGGACGATTTGACCGATGAAAGAACCAATCGATTACAACCCAATACTACCTATTATTGGAGGGTTCGGTATCGTGATCAAAACCTGAACTGGAGCGATTGGTCCGAAACAGCTACATTTAAAACACCACAGGAAAATGAAAAATAGAATTTTGTTTTTGATAGCTGCTTTTGCGGCAATATTCAATAGCCATGCGCAAAATGAAACAGAAACCAAAGTAATCTTGATCACTTTGGATGGTTTCCGTTGGCAGGAATTGTTCACCGGAGCCGATTCCCTTTTGATCGACAATAAAGGTTATGTCCATAATGCTGAAATGTTAAAGGAAGCATTCTGGAGAGATACCCCCAAAGAAAGAAGGGAAGCGCTATTGCCATTTATCTGGGGCCAAGTGGAAAAGATGGGGCAAATCCATGGCAACCGAAAGTTGGGCAGCAAGGTAAACTTGACCAACTCCATGTGGTTTTCCTATCCGGGCTACAACGAAATTTTGACGGGAACCGCCGACGATGGCAACATCCGGAGCAACGATAAAATACCAAACCCCAACATTACCGTTTTGGAACGGTACAATAACACTCCCGAAGGAAAAGGCAAAGTAGCCGCTTTTGGCAGTTGGGACGTGTTTCCGTTCATCATCAACGAAGAACGTTCCGGGATTCCCGTAAATGCAGGTTTTGAAGCTGCCACAGAAAATTTGAACGAAAGGGAAAGGTTCTTGAACCAACTTCAGGAGCAAATACCAAGTCCATGGGGCTCGGTGCGATTGGATGCCTTCACCCATCATTATGCCTTGGAGCACATGAAAAAGGAGCACCCAAAGCTGGTCTATATCTCCTACGGGGAAACGGATGATTTTGCGCATGATGGCGATTACCAAGCGTATCTTAAATCTGCAAATAATACGGACGGCCTAATTAAAGAAATCTGGGAATTTACCCGACAAGATGAATTCTACAAGGACCAAACCGTGTTTTTGATCACCACCGACCATGGGAGGGGAACACAGCCATTGGATACCTGGAGAAGTCACGGAAGTGATATAAAAGGAGCCGGTGCGGTTTGGATGATCGCTTTTGGAAAAGGCATTAAACCCAAAGGGGAAATAGATAGGGAAGAGCAGTTGTACTCCAATCAGCTTGCACCTACCATACTACAGTATATGCGAATTCCTTTTCCCAAAGGGATAAATCGCATTCCCATGAAATTATAGAAAACAAGTGGATTTTATTTAGTTTAAGTTGTTTGAAAGGCATGGTTTTGATACTGTGCCTTTTCTATAAAGTTTCAGAATGAACATTACGTGAAGACATTAAAGTATTTAGAGATAAAGTGATAGGCTTCGATGCACCACTTTCTGAAGGTAAAAGAACATATACCTATTCTGGTGCCAACTTTACCATTGCACAGCAACCTTTACAAAAATATGAACAATACTTAGTTGAAGCTGCCCAACTACTGTTATCTAGATTTGAGAATCATCCAAAATACAACAAACTAGCAGAAGCCTTAATCAATTTCCAAGATGAGGAGGAGCAACAAAATGATGCAAAAAGAATCTTGTTTTATGACCATAGTGAAGAATACAAAGGAATAAAATTCTTAAATCCATTGTATCCAGCAATTAAGAAAAAGCAGGTGCTACAAATAAATTTTAAAGGATAGGATTTAAGGACGAATCGTCTTTAGTGTTTGAATTTCATCCTCACATACTTAAGCAATAGAAGATGGTTTGCAAAGCCTTTTAAAATCAAGTCATTCCACCTGAGTGGGAACGACTGCTTAAAAAAGGATTACCAAAAATAATTGAAGGGAAAAATAAGGTCCGATTTCCGATGCTGTATCAGAAAATTTATCGATAAATTGGGAGGGCGTATTGGGCAAATTCCGACTCAAATAGCCGTTCAATGGATTTTGTTATTGAGCAATGTTTGTCCGATAAGTTTTTATATGCCCAAGTTTTATTTTTAACCTAAAGCAGAGCTTACGCTTTTCAAGGGATTGTGCGCCTTCCCGGGGAGTTGGTTTTCCCTTATTTGGTGCTCAAGTGGTTTATAAAATTTAGAATTGGATCAATAATTAGTTCAGGGGAATCCCTATACTCGTATCCCACAATTTGGGCAACCTCTATTTTTTGCAGCTTTATATTATCACCATAAGCGTTTATGAGTTTGTCCTGGGCTTCAAGTATGGCGGGGTAAACAACCTGCATATGGTATTGGTACATCCTTTTTTGTTTAACGGTGTCGCTGTCCAATTCTAAAAAATATTCTCTTGCAATAGAGTCTTGGATAGTAGAAAGTATTGCCCGTCTATATGATGGGTCATCAGCTAGTCGGTCTAACATATCCCTGGTGCGAGAGGGAGCAATTTCGTTTCTTACATCCTCCATAAGAGGAGATCCCACATATACTAATGCACCAAGGCCTTTTTCCGAACCTTGTCTTCCATTTCTTGATACAATAGCAAGAGCAGGAACATTTATTTTAATGGAATCGGATATGTAATGTTTCGGCCGGTAAGATCTTCTGGCTTTATTGATAGTCAAAAAATCGGTTTTTTCCGGATTAGAACTTGGGCTTGCTCTTAAGAACATCTCAAAGGCATGAGTTGGGTCTTCATAATTCTCTTTTATCCATGGCACCGATAAACCGTTTAAGTAAATTACCCCCGCTACCCTTTGAGGGTAATTTTCAGCTAAATAAGTGAGTTCGGCAGTGACCGAAGCGTTACCAACAAATACAGCCTTTTTAATTTTCATTGCATCGGCAAAAGCGATCAAGTGGTTTCCTTGGCTTTCTACATCATAATCCCCCATACCGGAATCACCATATCCAGATCGGGTAATAGCAAGAACCTTATTATGTTCAGTCAAAAGTTGCCCAAAGTTTTGGAAAGTAAATGCGCTCCACGCTTCTGAATGAACGAGGATTATGGGTAAACCTTCTCCTCCAAAATCTAGGTAATGAGTTTTGATTCCGTTGACTTCAATAAACTCACTATTATAATTTGAATCACTTTTGTTTTGGCCATGAATATTGCAAAAAGGCAAAACTAAAAGGATTAGAATGGATAATGATTTTTCCATAGTCATATGGCTGTTATTCACAATTTAGTTGTTAAATGCACTACAACTAGTTTAAAAAGGCAGAACAAAAAAAAGTAAATATTGAGTTTTTAAATTTTTCATATACAAAGTACAACTTATTTATATATACCTTTCTTTCTTTGTCACTCACTGATAATTGGTTGAGAGTACAGAATTTTGATGCCATTTGTCAAGCATTACACATGTTACGACAATAAATTTTTGGGAGGCTGTAAAGCCTAAATGTAGGAATTTTACAGAAAGCCTACGCCGCATAAAACCTTGATCTAATTAAAAGTAACCATTGTGAGTCATTGGCTATGTTTTGAATTCCCTTCTGGATGATTTCCATTCGTTCATCAGCCTGTTCGTAATATAAGCTTCCACGAATCGCGGTTAAGATAGTCTTATCATTTTTGAAGATACTTAGCTTCTTGACCAAGAATTGTTTTACTTCTTTTTCAGATGCAAGAGGTTGCCCATCAATAGTTGAGGTGTAGTTAAATAGATAGGCTATATCCTCTAAATCGTGGCTGGCGTAAATATCTTTGATTCCCCTGTCAAAAAAGCTTCCATTTTTGTAGCAACAAAGTAGGGTAGTGGTAACACTTTTATGACTACTTTGGCCAAGGTTTTGGTCATAGCTTTTTCAAAACCTTTAGCAAACCATGGGTTGGATGGAGCCCAACCTACACTTTGAGTGGACATTACATCAACTTTCAAATCTTCATATCGAAACCGACAGTTCACGATGTCTTCTTCGCTTTGTGTAAATCCTTTTTCAATCAGCTGTTCCCTTAACCCTTCTAACTCCGCGAAGCTGGCCAGTTGAAAAGTGAGGTCAAGATCTTTTGTGGGCCTAATATCTGCTACGGTAGGAAGTCGGGGATACGGATGCATTGCGCTTAAAGAACTTACTGAACGCATAGGGAGTGTTGAACCCGAGCTGATAGGCAATTTCCTTGATGGATCTCGGGCCGCTTAACAGTACTTTGGCCTCTTCCATCAAGAGCTGCTGGATATGGTCCTTGGCCTTACGTCCCGTATTGTTTTTGAGGACCCTGGAGAGGTGGTCTGGTGTTACCCGAAGACGCTTGGCATAAAAAGCTACTTGGTGCTGCGAGCCGTAATGGCGCGTGAGCAATTCCATAAATTGCAATACCAAAAAATGTCCGGCGGTGTTCATGATCGAGGTCAAAGGGTTTTCTTTTTGGACCAAACGATCCAGTTCCCACAATAGCATGTAAAGCCCGTACCGCAGGGCAATCCCATGGGCAGGGGAGGGAGTGGTTGGAGGATCTTGAAGAGTTTGAACAACCAAAGGAGCTCTTTGGTTTTAAGATCAATCGTGCGGGTCTGTCGCTCCCAATGCTGAAATAGGGTTCTGGGGAATACCCTGTTGGTATCTCCATGGAGCTGCTTTGGGTCAAGGCCAACAATGCCCATTTCAATAGGGGAAAGGGATAGCCGGAGGAACCAGTTCCTACCTCGGGGCAGTAAAAGTGGTCGTCCGGGATATAGCATATGGGCGACTTGCTCGATTACTATTTGTACCCTCCCTTTTTTGACCAGGAACAGCAGGGCGTGCAGACTGTCAAAATGGGTATGGACCGCACTTACTTACTTGCTATCCTTGATAAAAAGGATAACCAGCCCGCTATCGGTCGCTTTCCACGGTAGTCGGACCGTTCCAAAAGGATCAACGTTCCCCGATATCCATGAGTTTTGAAAACAATGTGCTTAGCGTTGGGAAAAGGTTGCACAGCACAGTGATGAACAAGAGCCGGGCCGGTTTTCCGGGATGAACACGTTTGGTAATGCCTTCCGGATTGAAATGGTCGACCAATTGATCGTAACCGAACAGTTCAATGACAATCCAAATGGCCCATAGGTTGATGGTCATCAGGACCATGGGCCCAAGGAGCTGCCATTTTCGTTGTGAACGGTCACGGGATTCCATCAGTTTTCCAGACTAAAGGGTTCGGCCTCGGGCATGGGGGCGATGGAATCGAAATCGGGATTGGCCAGATGTCGTATAATATCCTGTGGCTTCCCAACGGCATTGGGGATAGACAGGTCCCAGTCCTCATCTTCGATGACCGAGTCGGTGTCATGGGCCATTGGTTGCAATGGCAACTGTTGTTTTGATGGTGAAGCGAGGCTATCCCCTAGTGGATAGTCATCATTGAGGTTATCGGGGGTGCAGGCCACAAGGGTGCATATGGCCAGGGCAAAGGTGTAAATGGAATGTTTCATTGTAATGGATTTTAATTGACCAATAATTGAATCGGTCCATGCTCACCCGGGTAATCTGAACCTTGCTGACCGCCGTTGCTACGGAGGTGTTAAGGGTTGAATTCGATGTAAAACTAGGGGCGATCAAGGTATCGGTGCAAGGGCTTGTTCGGTGATTTCCCGAAAAGGACGGGTGCCTTTCCTGAAATCGTCATAGCTGCTTTTTTCAGGTTGTGTAAGTGAAAACCCACAATTTATACTATCTTCGAAGGATATCGCCCTTCCATCGTCCACGCCGGTGCATCGCCGGTCCGTTCCCCGAAGATGGAGGTACCATGGTTCCCCCCTTTTTAGTTCTATAGCCATGCAACGACCAAAGATTGGTAGACTGACCCTATTGATGTTCCTCATGGGTATGGGCACCCTATGTGCCCAGCATCCGTTGGGCAATCCCGATTCCCTCCTGGGACTCGAATATCCGGTCCTATTTGAGCGGATCAAGCGCGCAGGGCAGGATACCACCCAACAACAACTCTATCTTAAGGCCTATCTGGAAAAGGCTGTAAAAGAAAACAATGAATTCCAACGGGTACAAGGCTATAAAAACTATCTGCATCGTTCCTTGGGAAAGGGTAGACTGGCTTATGCGGACAGTATGGTCCTTAGCGCCAGAGCTGCCAAGGACACTGCTTTGATCGGGTCGGCCTATCTCACCAAGGGGATTGTGTTCTACAGCGAAAAAAAGTACAAACGGGCCCTGGAAAATTACCTTATGGCCGATGGATTCCTGGCCCGTACCGATGATGCATACCTGCACCATAAGCTTCAATACAATATTGCCCTGGTGAAATATTACACCGAACATTATGATGAGGCCGTCGCCCTGCTTGATGAAGGTCTGGCGTATTTTAAGGCCCATAGCGTGCCCGGGTACCTGAATTCCCTATTGTTGCTCGGACGTTGTCACCAGCAGATGGAAAACTATGGCCTAAGCCGTAAGGCCAATACCTTGGGCATGGAAGAGGGGCAAAGGCTGGGGTATCTCGGCTTGAACAGGTATTTTGTGCAGTCCGAGGGAATCAATTATGCCCTGCAGGGGAACTATCCCATGGCCATAGTACACCTGGACAGTAGTCTTCGATTGATACGACAGAAAGGAAATGATTTTGCCAATGAGGTGCTGACCGAATTTTACCTTGGGCGCTGCCATTGGGAATCGAACCAATGGGAAAGGGCCGTGGGATATTTTAAACAGGTTGATGCCCATTTTAGGGAGCGGAACTACATCAAAGCGGAACTGCTGGGGGCCTATAGCTACCTGGCTGAATACTACGGTGTCATGGAAAGGCCCGACCTGCAGTTGACCTATTTGGAGCGGCATATCGAGGCCATTGATTTTTTGCACGAACAGCACCAATATCTGGACGATACTATCAAGGATGGCTACGATCTGAAAAGTATGCAACGGGAGAAACAGCAGATGGAAGGAATTTTGAAGGTCAGGGAGCGGCAGAAGAACATCGGGATTGCAACAGCGGTGCTGTTGTCGATCCTGTCGCTATGGTTGGTCTGGCGCTACCAGCGCAGCCGGAAGCTGTACCAAAAAAGGTTCGAGGCCATACTTTCCGGGGAAAACCCGCCTGCCCGGAAAATGGAAAAAAGCCATATTGTTCCTTCCCACTCTTTGGAAATTTCCCAGGAGAAAATCGATGCGGTGTTGGCCCGTCTGGAACGTTTTGAAGGCCGTCGGGACTTTCTGGACCGAAAGATGTCCGCGGGCAAATTGGCGGTCCAGGCCGAAGTGAACGGGAAATACCTCTCCCAGATCATTACCCATTACAAGGGAAAGCGCGTGATGGCATATATCAATGACCTAAGGGTGGACCATATCATTGCACAAATGAAACAGGACCGAAAGTTGGCCCATTACAGCAATAGTTCCCTGGCCGGGGAGGCGGGGTTCAACAGTGAACGCACCTTTGTCAAGGCCTTTAAATCCCGGGTGGGCATCACCCCGATGTTCTTTATGGAGCGCCTAAAGGCAAAACAGAGCACCGTGTAGAAGGCCATAATAACCAGTTGTCCATGGAACTATGCCCTAAGGGCGGTATACAAATACCACAACAAGGGTATTTTTTGGGCGTGTCCCCTCTGGGCCGGGCTTTTTCGTTGCAAGGCCTGATGGCAAGGATTCAGGGCCTTTCACTGCAATCCCTCTCTGGGAAAATTGGGTTGCTGAACCACTGCTACCTTCCAGAAAAGGGGGATGCTTTGATGAAAGGATTTGTTACTGGCGATGGTTCACTTGGAATTGATCGACTTCAGTACAAAATCTGCTCTTTCCTGAACAGCAACCCTGGGAACCTCAATTTGGTCATATTGGTAGCTTCGATAGGTCTGGATTATTTTGTTGTAGGTGAACACCGATTCGTTCCAGTCCTGTGTCCGCTGGGCATTGGTCACCGCCACCCTTGACAGAGCGGACATAAAAACGGCGGGATTCGACTCCAAGAACTTTCGCTCGGCCTGTGCCAGAAGGGACATCAATGCCAAACATATGTTTCAACAAACGTAACGGCAGAGTGTAAAAGGAACAAATATTTTGACCAGGACTTTAAGACCAGAGATATGCCGTTGAACACACCAACGCATGGATTGACAGTTTCAGGTCGCTGCTCAACCGGTTCGATCTGACCATTGAAAGCAAGAAAGGATTCAACTTCTTATCATTTATAATAATAGCATTGAAAAATTCAAACCAAGAAAGTTTAAATGGGTTTAATTATTTAGAAATTCTGCCAAAGCAAGATAAACCATTAATCAAGTGAACTTTTATTTAAGTATTTGCTTAAATAATATCTTTACCTATCTTTATGTTATGAACAACATATCCTGTATACGACAACAAGCAGATGCGGAGCAGATCGATCGTTGCAGGGAGAGCGTTGAAGAACTCAGTGGCCCGTTCGCACACCTGTCCAACGGACTTGCACTGGCGGGCAGCCAAGTTCGATTGAAGATCCTGTACCTGCTCCATGGGGAGGAAAGGCTCTGTGTATGCGATCTCAGTGACATCCTTGGGATGACGGTCCCGGCGGTTTCGCAGCACCTGAGAAAGCTCAAGGACCGAGGGCTACTTGAAAGGGAAAGACATGCACAGACCATTTTTTACTCCCTTGCGGGGGAATATGAGCAACTGTTCATGCCCTTTTTTGAAATATTGGACGAAAGGAAAACAACAGAAGCGTTATGATCTCTTCAGATTTGACCAAGGACATCAAAGTATCCATCAAAACGGCCATGGGCCAGTTGAACTACGTGTTGGAACAGGTGGATGACGAACGGCGGGCAGAGAATATCCTGCTCCAACTGAAGGCCGTCCGGGCCATTTTGGACAAAGCTACATTTGAACTTTTGGACGATGTGTACCGAAAGGCCATGGCGGAAAAGATATCTGCCGCACACCAAAACTGCCCTGGAAACTGTGGGGAGGAGGTCAATATAGAACGGTTGCGAAGGCTGTTCCCTGAGTTTTCCCTTGAAGATGTTCCACAAAAGCTCAAAGAAGCGGAAGGGGTCGAGATTCGCATGAAAAAATATTTATCCGAAAAAAACTTGGACACCCCCCATCCCTGAGCCCTAACTTGGAGGCATTGTTCAATTTAAAAACAGAGACCATGAAAAACAAAATGATAGTGCTTGCAGCAGCAGGAATGTTGACCTTGACTGGACTTGCTTATGGACTTACCGCACCCAGCAATAACAGCTGTCCGCTTGAAGGAAGCCCGGACTGTCCAAAAGTTGGTTGCCCATTGGTGGGGACACCACAATGCCCCTATGAAAATGCAACAGCAGTGGAACACCCGGCTTGCTGTAAGAAAAATTAAAGGGAGAGGGGAGTGGGAGTTCCACTCCCCTTTTCAACTTCTTGACCTTAAAGGGATGGAATATAAAGAATGCATTGACGGTTGACCAAAAACAGAGAACAAATGAAGCATCTTTTTATGGCCATGGGGGCGGCTCTGTTAAGCTCATTTTGCTGTATCACCCCCGTATTGGCGCTTGTTGCAGGTACGAGCGGGCTGGCCTCGACCTTTTCTTGGCTCGACCCGATCAGACCCTATTTTGTTGGACTGACCGTTTTGGCCCTTGGGTTTGCCTGGTACCGGAAGCTAAGGCCCAAAAAGGAAATTGATTGCAATTGCGAAACGGAAGACAAGCCCAAATTTGTCCAAAGCAAAGCATTTTTGGGATTGATAACGGTTTTTGCAGGTCTGATGCTTGCCTTTCCCCTATATGCCCGTATTTTCTATCCGAAGGTTGAAAAACAAATAATTGTGGTGGACAGATCGAATATTCAAACTGTTGAGTTTTCCATAGATGGTATGACCTGTGCAGGCTGTGAGGCACATATGGACCATGAGGTGAACAAACTTCCTGGGATTATCTCATCGACCGCATCCTACGAAAAAGGGAACACCAAGGTCGAATTTAACACTTCAAAGACCGATATTGATGAAATCGAAAAGGCCATCAATGCGACCGGATATACCGTGACCGGCAAAGAAGAAGAGTAATGGATGTTATCCTACAATCGACCATCACCTGCCCCAATTGTGGACACCAGAAAGAAGAGGAAATGCCGATCGGGGCCTGCCAGTTCTTTTACGAATGTAAAAACTGCAAGACCGTATCAAAGCCGAAGCAGGGCGACTGCTGTGTGTACTGTAGCTACGGTTCGGTAAAATGTCCGCCGGTACAGGACAACTGTTCTTGCTGATTCCTGTCCCAATTATGTATCATCACGCCCATGAGACGCAACCAAAAAGAGTTCAGGGAACACCATACACCTTCAGAAAATCAAGGAAGCGGATAGAAACTCTGTTCTCATAGCTCTGCGACCATTTCTTAATACGAAGAAATTGTGCCAAGACATTTGAAGGGTTTAAGACCAAGGTCTTGGCAAAAGTGACGGAATTGACAATGGTACGGCATCGACAATGGTGCGGTACGTCAATCATTTTATATTTTAAAGGAGCATCAACAATATTAAAATCAGCATTGTTTAAAATGCACTACGGGCTAAATACAAATATCATTTATGCCATAAAAAACTAGTTTTCAGAGAACATCTTATCTCCCATGTTTAAAAGTAAATATGTTAGTAAAACGGCAAATTTTATTAAACTTAAAATAAATGAATATATTTAAAGATAATTTAATAAAATTTTAACCCAAATATTATATTCTATTGAATAAGGGTGCATCGGAAACTTTGATGTTTAATTATAGAAAATGGATTCCCCAACCGAAAATAAGATAAGAAGTTTATTCAAGGAAAATTATCAAGAGTGGTGCGTGCATTCTTTTGCATTTCTCCATAACATGGATGAAGCTCAAGATGTGGTCCAGGATGTATTGGTTAAAATTATATCAGGGAATAAACTTGAGGGTATTGCCAATCCCTCTTCTTATATTAAGGTGGCTGTTAAAAATGCCAGTTTACAGAGAATCAAAACAAAACAGAAAATCAGGAAGCTAGATGAAACCCCTCCCTTGATAGATTATTCTTATGAGCAAGAATTAATTGAACAAGAGAATAAAGCTAAAGTTCAAAATGCCCTAAATGTATTGCCTGATCAAAGTAAAAAGGTCTTTGAACTCTGTGTGATAGAAGGTCTGCAGTATAAGTATACAGCGGATATTATGGGAATATCCATTAATACGGTTAAATATCACTTAAAAAAGGCCTATAAAATCCTTAGGACAACCCTTAAGGATACCTATTTGTTCAACTTAATAGTTGTCATTGTCTACATTTTTTTTGTTAAAAAATAAAATTTCAATAAAAAATAACTACCCGTTTTTGTAAAATGATGATTATATAGGTAAACGTGCCATCGCACAATGTTTAAAGCCTATGGAAGTCGCACGACTTATTTATAAAAAACTTACATCTAAACTTGGCCCAAACGAAAACTTGGAATTTAATCAATGGTTATCGGCTTCAGAGGAAAACGAATTTGTATTTCAAAGCATCCGGAATTATTATAAGAAGGGCGGAGATATTTCAAAATTGAATCAACTGGACGCAGATAGTGCATGGAACAATATTCGCGAAAAATTTACTTCTACAAAGAGGAACAGAGTGATTCATATAGTCAAATCCACCTATAAATATGCGGCCATTCTTATAATTGCTTTGATAGCTGGATATTTTTATTGGGGGGAAAACAATGATCTAAACGAAATTACAGAGGTTCCAATAACTGATAAAGATGGTGTTGTAATAGTTCTTGATAGTGGTGAGGAGATAGCGCTTTCGCCAACAGGCAAGCAAGAATTGGTAGATAAGGCAGGGAACAAATTTGGAGAGAAAGAGGGACATCAGTTAAGTTACTTAGGGGAAAATCCAAAGGATGAATTGATATACAATACATTATGGGTTTCCAATGGAGAGCGTTTTGACGTTGTTTTATCCGACAGCACCCACATCTATTTAAATTCAGGGTCATCCCTGCGTTACCCTGTTACATTTTTACCTGGAAAGAAAAGACAGGTCTTTTTGGAGGGTGAAGCTTTTTTTGAGGTATCAAAGGATAAAAAACATCCATTTGTGGTTACGAGTGCCAATATGGATGTAGAAGTTTTGGGAACAAAGTTCAATGTCTATGCCTATCCAGAAGAAGATAGTATTAATACCGTTTTGGTTGAAGGCTCGGTGAGGCTTAATCCCAATCCATCTGAAATAAAAAAAGGGGACTCATTGATTCTTCAACCTGGGCATATTGCCTATTGGGACAAAAAAATGGTAGCTGCCAGTACCAAAAAAGTGGATACGGACATCTATACCAGTTGGATGGATGGAAAACTGGTGTTTAAGGGAATGAGGTTTAGGGATATCATCAAAAGGCTGGAACGACATTACAACGTTAGTATCTCCAATCAAAATGATAATCTAAATGAGCGCTTGTTCACGGCAACATTTGATGTAGAGACCATTGATGAGGTCTTGAGCACATTTGCGTCAGAAACAAAGTTTGAATACGAAATAAAGGAAAATCAAATAACCATATCAAAACAACCTCAAAAAACAATTAAGCCTATGAAATAAATGCACATAAAAAAATCGGGAAATGCTGCAACATATTCCCGATAGAGTTCATCAACTTAAAAATTAAGTTAACTAAAAACATTACAAAGGTATGAAAAATAATATTAAGGACACTGTGCCTTGTCTACCAATCAACCTGTCGCTGACCGTGAAACTAACCGTCTTTTTTTTGATAGTTTCCTTTTTTTCGACACATGCAAACTCCTACTCCCAGAAAGCCAAACTTACATTGGTAATGGAAAATGTAGCGATCGAGCAAGTGTTCGAGGAAATTGAATCTGCAACAGAATTCAAATTTTTTTACGACAATAAAAAAATAGACACCAAGAGAAGGGTTTCCATTAAGGCAGAGCAATTGTCGATTACGGCCATTTTAGATGAGCTGTTCAAAGGCACCAGCATTACTTACTTGTTCAATAAGAAACAAATTGTGTTAAAGCCTAGGCCAAAGGGCATGCAAGGTGCGCCAAATGGACTTGCGAATACCCTCAGGGTAATTCCACAAGCTACAATCACCGGTACTATAACAGATTCGAACGGAGTTCCAATTCCGGGAGCCTCAGTTATCGAGAAGGGCACGACCAATGGTGTTGCGGCCGATTTCGATGGTGTATATGAGATAACCGTTAGAGGAACGAACCCAATATTGATTGTGAGCTCCATAGGTTTTGCAAGACAAGAAATTCCTGTGGATGGGGCAAGACAACTCAACATAACACTACAGGAAGATACCCAAAACCTTAATGAGGTAGTAGTTACTGCTTTGGGAATCAAACAAGAGACAAAAAAACTGGGATACTCCGTAGCCCAAGTGGATGCAGAAGAGGTAAATGTCAACAGGTCGAGCAATTTCATGAACACCTTACAAGGTAAAGTGGCCGGTGTCAATATTTCTTCCTTGAGCACTGGACCTGGGGGTTCATCAAAAGTTAGGATTCGTGGACAGTCGTCGATTTCCGGAACCAATAATCCCTTAATAGTGGTAAACGGTGTGCCTATTGACAATACAAGCTTTGGTACCAGCCCTGGAAGTGCCAGCAATGAAGTTGGAACCAATAGCGGAGGTGTTTTTTCTGATGGAGGAGATGGATTTTCCAGTATCAATCCAGATGATATTGAAAGTATGACCATATTGAAAGGAGCCACAGGGGCTGCACTTTATGGTTCCAGAGCCAAAGATGGTGTGATCATGATAACGACCAAGAGCCGTGGCTATGGCGATGGACTTGGAATTACCTACAACGTGAACGTAACCAATCATACCCCTCTGGATTTCACCGAATATCAATACGAATATGGCCAGGGTGAAAATGGGATCAGGCCTACATCTGCCAATCCAACATCAGGACAATGGTCCTTCGGTGAACGTTTTGAACCAGGAATGACACAAGTGCTCTTTGATGGAATCGAGGTGCCATATGTACCTGTACGCGATAGGGTCAAAAAGTTCTACAGGAATGGTTTGGATGTTACCCATTCGGTTTCTTTTGCGGGCGGGAATGAAAAAGGAGGGTTTAATGTTTCTTTATCAGACCTGAACAGCGAGGGTATTACTCCCAACAATGAATTTGATAGGAGTACGATCAACTTGGGCACTACCTATGATCTATCCGATAAATTGAGCTTTGAGGCCCACGTGAACTACTCCAATGAAAGGAATACCAATCCACCGAATGTGGGGCAACAGGACAATACGATTCCCGTATCACTGTTCAATATGGCCAATTCCATGCCTTTGGACGTCTTGGATGCCAATAAGTTTGATGAGAATGGCAATGAATATGTCTATTCAAGGTTTAGGAACAGGACAAATCCATACTTTACACTCTCAGAGCAGTTCAATACTATAAAAAGAGACAGAGTTTTTGGAAATATATCCCTAAAATATGATGTATTACCCTGGTTGAGCACCCAAATCCGGGGAGGCCAAGATTATTGGTCCCGGTTTCAGGAATATAACGGTTTCCCAACGGGACAGGCTTCAAGAGGGCCAGCTCCGGATGGTTTCGTGAACGGGACCTTTACGCAAGAGTCTAGAAGGTTTAGGGAGACCAATATAGATTTCCTGATTTCCATAAATAAAGATATTTCTGAAAATTTTTCAGTAGGTCTGAATATGGGGGGCAACAAGATGAAGCGTACCTTGGATCTGAACAGGGTAGATGTATCGGATTTTGTGATACGAGACCTTTATACCGTTCAGAATGGTCGTATCAAAGACCCTGTTTATAGTTTATCGGAACGCGCAGTAAATTCTTTGTACGGTGCGCTGGACCTATCGTATAAAGATACCTATTTCCTGAGTGCAACATTGAGGAATGATTGGTTTTCCACTCTCGCTCCAGCGAATAGGAGCATACTTTATCCATCCCTATCCGCAAGCTATATTGTATCCAATGTATTCGAAGAACAACCAGATTGGCTCACTTTCGCCAAACTTCGAGTGGCTTATGCAGAAGTGGGGAGCGATACGGATGTGCCCCCTTACTCCGATGCATTGTTCTACGATATTGACTCTAATTTCTTTCCCAATATAGATGGGAATGCGCAACCAGTGGCAGGTGCAAATACCAGCACTTTGCCCAATCCCGATCTGCGACCTATGCGGACCAAGGAGATGGAATTTGGTCTGGACGTTAGATTTTTTGATAACCGGTTGGGACTGGACTTGGCAGTATATCGTAAGACCACGATAGATCAGATTGTACCGGCACAAATCTCCAATACATCAGGTTTTGTGAGCACTTTGATCAATAGCGGCGAGAGTAGGAGCGATGGTGTAGAGGCCATGCTCAATATTGTCCCGATAAAGAACAAGGACTTTAGGTGGGACCTTAACTTGAACGCCTCTTACAACAAAACAAAGGTAATCAGCTTGTTGACCGATACACCAGGAGAGTCCATATTGGTCGGTAATCATATTTTCAATGGGTTCCTATATCAAGTAACCGGCAAAGAAATAGGTCAATTGGCCGGTTTTGGATTTATGAGGGATGAACAAGGCCGACAAGTTTTTGGCGATGATGGAAGGGCACTTAGAACTGATGAAATCCAATACTTTGGAAGTGCTCTGCCAAAATGGGTCGGTGGAATCACCAATGCCTTTAGGTATAAAGACTTCAATTTTTCATTCTTAATTGATTTTAAGTTGGGCAACAAGATAATTTCAGGCACGAACTTTAATGCAGTAAGGCACGGGTTGCACAAAATGACACTTCCCGGACGTGAAACCGGTGTGGTGGGCGACGGTGTTAACCTGCAGGGAGAACCTAATACAGTGGCCACAGAATCCCAAAGGTATTGGGAAGTAGTAAGGTCATCACAAATTATTGAACCCATTATTTACGATGGAGGGTATTGGAAACTAAGACAAATTACCCTCGGGTACAATTTTAGAAAGTTTATCCCCGATGATTCGGTATTGAAAGGAGCCACATTGAGTTTGGTGGCCAACAATGTATTTCTGATCAAAAAATGGGTTGATAACATAGACCCGGATTCGTTCAGCTATAGTTCGGACAATGTTTCCGGGTTGGAATCAACTGGTGTGCCCACCACTAGGAGCATGGGCTTCAATCTAAACCTAAAATTTTAAGAGAAGAATTATGAAAAGCAATAAGAAAATTATAGCATTAATGATGGTGGTTTTCCTCTTTATTGGGTGTGAACAAGACTTTGATGAGATAAACACCAATACAGTGGATCCTACCAGTGAGAGTATAGACCCAACATTTTTGTTGAACAACGCCATTATCGGATTATCGTTCTCCAACGGACAGGTAGTTTACGATATGGGGATAGTGCAACAATTGATAACCCCGAATTCTGGTATTTTGAGCGGGGCAAACTATAACCAGGACAACCGCGGGGCAACCGAAATGCAATGGAACGACTACTACGAGTCCGTTATAAAGCATACAGGGGACCTGATCGACCAATTATCGGATAGGCCGGAACGAAGCAACCTTTTGAATATGGCCAAGATTGTCCAGTCCTATGCCTTTATGGTATTGACGGATACCTATGGGGATATCCCTTATTCTGAAGCAGGAAAGGGGTATTCGGATCAAATTGTTTTGCCAAAATATGATGCACAGGAGGACATATACCTAGACTTGATCGAGCAATTGAAAGGAGCCGTTGAAGGTTTTACAGCATCAGCGACCGATGAAGGCGGTGAGGTACTATATGCAGGTAATTTGGACCAATGGAGGAAATTAGGGAATTCACTCCTCCTTCGTATCGGAATGAGAATGGTGAAAGTGAACCCACAATTGGCCCAAGAAACCGTTCAGTACGCCTATGATGGAGGTGTGCTGGAGTCCAATGAAGATAATTTTGTGGTTAGGCACGATAATAACTTTACAAGCCCCATAGGGGGGTATCTCAACGGTTCCGAGGCCAATAATTTTTATTTAACGGAGTACTTTGTGGATTATTTGTCCTCACATAACGACCCGAGATTGGAATCCATTGCAGTTAGATATATTGGTGCCGCTTCAGGTGCGGAACAGACCGAGGACAATGCGTCCACCAATGCTGAAGATCAAATAGGAATGCCCATTGGGTATGATAATGTGAGCATCGAGCAAGTCGTCTCGGATATGGGACTGGAGAGCTTTTATGCATTCAGTCAAGTGGATAGGGACAGAATCGTTACAATCAGCTCCCCGGTATTTTTATTGACCCATTCACAAACGCAATTATTGTTGGCCGAAGCTGCCGAAAGAGGTTGGATCACAGGTGATGCCGGGACTTTTTATGAAGAAGGTATGAGGGCCCATATGGAACAGATGGCCTCTTATGGCAGTGATGCCACAATAGAAGCCTCGGATGTCGATGCCTACATAGCTGCGAACCCTTTGGATGGGAGCAATAACCTAGAGTTGATCAATACCCAGTACTGGGTGTCCTCCTTTTTAAATGGACCGGAGGCATTTGCCAATTTTAGAAGATCAGGGTATCCCAACCTGTCCCCGAATTCATATCCGGGACAGGATATAACCGGTGACTTTATCAGAAGATTGACATATCCAAATGCGGAAATAGCAGTAAATGGGGAGAATCTGAACGAGGCCATATCCAGAATGGGGCCTGATAATCTAGACACCCGTGTGTGGTGGGACCGAGAGTAAATTAATCAAACAAATCAAATCCATAAAAAATGAAATCAGTATTAAAAGAAATCATAGCCAAAAATAAAAAGGAGGAAAGTGCCTATAAATCGGCCAGGGAGGCCGAAATCAATAATCCAAAAACACCGGATGCCAGACGGGATTTTTTGAAGAAAACCGCTCTTGGAGGGATTGCGATGACAGGAATGATGGGGCTTGGCATTGAGGATACCGTGGCCCAGACGACATCAAAAGTGAACAGGGCCTCTGCTCCCTCTGAGCTAAAGATTACCGATATGCGATATGTTCTGACCAATGTAATGGGAGGTACCGCCATCATAAAAATAGAGACCAACCAAGGTATTTATGGATTGGGAGAGGTAAGGGATGCCGCCGATGTTCGCTACGCATTGTTCCTTAAGAGTAGAATATTGGGGAAGAATCCTTGCAATGTTGAAAAAATATTCAAGAGCATAAAGCAATTCGGAGGGCCTGCTAGGCAGGCCGGTGGTGTTTGTGCCGTGGAAATGGCTTTATGGGACCTTTGTGGAAAAGCATATAATGTGCCCGCATGGCAATTGTTGGGAGGAAGATATAGGGATAGGGTGAGGTTGTATGCCGATACGCCCCAAGCCGATACGGCGGCCGAGCAGAAAAAACTCATTGACTATAGAATGAATGACCAAGGTTACACTTGGTTAAAGATGGATGTGGCCATTTCTTCCTTGCCCCCAAATTCGGGAACCTTGGTAAACGATAAGTTCTGGAGAAACAAGGAAGGACGTTTGGCACAATGGGGGGACCGAAGGAACTATATGTCCTATGGGAACACCGAGCATCCTTTCACACAGATCCAGATTACCGAGAAAGGACTCGATATGTTGGCCCAGCGTGTTGCAGATGTAAGGGAAATGGTAGGTTGGGAAATTCCAATATCCACCGATCACTATGGACACTTTGACATGAACAATGGAATCCGACTGGGAAAAGCATTGGACAAATATAGGTTGGCATGGTTGGAAGATATGGTGCCATGGCAGTATACCGAACAGTGGAGAACTATTTCCGAAGCATTGGAAACACCGACCACAACGGGAGAGGATATCCATTTCTTGGAAAACTTCAAGCCCATCATACATAACAGGTCAGTGGATATCGTACATCCGGACCTGGCTTCTTCCGGGGGACTGCTGGAAACCAAGCGGATAGGCGATTATGCAGAGGAATTTGGAATAGGCATGGCCATGCACCAAGCCGGTACTCCCGTATCCTTTATGGCCAATGTGCATTGTGCGGCTGCAACACAAAATTTCTTGGCCTTGGAGCACCACTCAGTGGATGTGCCTTGGTGGGAAGACTTGGTAACAACAGTCGGAGGCTTTAAGATGATCGATAAAGGTTTTGCGACCGTACCCCTTACGGCACCTGGATTGGGGATTGAGTTGAATGAGGAAGTGGTCAAAGACCACTTGCACCCAAGCGATAAGAGCTTCTTTAAATCGACAAAGGAATGGGATGAACTGAGATCCCATGATAGGACTTATAGTTAGTATTTGTAGTTGAATTGTTTAGTTAGGCAAGCCCGTGATAGGTTTTATATCATCATGGGCTTCCATTGAATATTTGTTGAATCAATACGGAATTTTTAAAAAATGAAAAAATCTAGAATATTTTTAGTGTTGCTTGTTTGTTTGATCGGCCAATGGGGCATGAACGCCCAAAAGGTCGGTTCATCGCCAGAATATATAAAGGCACTTACAAAAGAATGGGAAGGGGAGCGCTTTAAGGACGGTAGGCCTAGGGTTTCCGATGCACTATTGGAGCGATTGAAAAAAATAAGGATTGAAGAGGCCTGGGGCTATCTGAGAGGCAAAGGATATAACAACCAGTATGAAGGCGGATGGAAGATCATTCATCCCGAAGGGGTGATGACCGGTCGCGTTGTAACGGCGCAATATATGCCACTTAGGCCAGACCTAAACCAATACGTGAAGTTACAGGGTGCCAAAGAAAAAAGGGATACCATAGGAGGAAGCAATTCCTGGCCCATTGAAATGTTGGTCAAGGGAGATGTGTATGTGGCGGACGGTTACGGAAGGATCATTGACGGAACATTGATCGGTTCCAATTTAGGGAACGCCATATACGCCAATTCCCAAAATGGGGTGGTCTTCGACGGAGGTGTCAGGGATTTGGGGGGCTTGCTGGAAATTGAAGGGTTCAATGGATGGTACCGTGATGAAGATCCCTCTTACCTGCAAGAGCAGATGTTGACGTCGATCAATGCCCCCATTCGGATCGGAAGGGCCACCGTACTGCCAGGGGATGTGGTTTTGGCCAATAGGCACGGGACCATCTTTATACCGTCCCACCATGTGGCCGAGTTGGTGATCTCTTCAGAAGTAGTGGCTTTGAGGGATGAATTCGGTTTTCAAAGATTACGGGAGAAAACATATACCGCAGGGCAGATCGATACCAAATGGACCTCCGAGATCAAATCGGATTTCTTGAATTGGCTAAAGAATTATCCAGACAGCAAACTACCTATGACCAGGAAGGAATTGAACGCTCATTTAAAGAAAAACAACTATTAATTTTTTATAAATGAAGCAGCTGTTTTTGACCCTATTGTTCCTTTTGGCAGGTATTGTCCTTAGTTCATGTACAGCCCGTGGGACAGAGGGCGAGCTCAATAAGGACATAGTCTTGAGTGCACTGGAACGGTTCGATAACGCTATAATGGAAAGGGATGCTGAGGTTTTGTCGGCAATAGCATCCCAAGATTTGACCTATGGACATTCCAGCGGAAACATACAGGATAAGGAAGAATTTATTGATGATGTGGTAAACGGACCTTTCCAATTCTTATCCATTTCAAATAAAGACCAAAGAGTTAATGTATCGGGCAATGTTGCCATTGTGAGGCATGTTCTCTCTGCCGATGCCATGAACAATGGGGTTTCTGCCCAGGTACATATAGGAGTTGTAATGGTTTTCAAGTTGGATGACAACGGGCGTGTAGCGCTTCTTGCCCGTCAAGCATATAAACTATGATCATGATATTTAATCATCACGGGAATATATGAAGGAGACCGGAATCCTTGTAAAAGGAGAACAAAGTGTACCAACTTTGGTGTTGATCCTTTTCGTTGCCACAGTCCCAATATTGGTCGGAGGATGTGTCGATGACAACAAAAAGTATCTAGACAGCTTCACTCCTACATTAGAGACAGGAAAAGATTGGCCTGTATATGGAGGGAGTAGAGCGTCAAAAAGATATTCCCCTTTGACACAGATAACCATGGAAAATGTGGGCGATCTGGAAATAGCCTGGACTTATGATGCCAGAGACCAAGTCGAGGGAGCTGAAGCGTCCAGACCTAGGTCCATACAATGCCAGCCCATAGTGAAGGATGGCATTCTCTACGGTACAACGCCGGAACTGCAACTGTTTGCACTTAGGGCGACAACAGGAGAGGAGCTATGGAGGTTTAAACCGGTTCGGGATTCCCGAAAATACAATATTAGTGCAGGTAGGGGCGTCACCTATTGGCAAAAGGGCAATGATTGTAGGATTATTTACACATCGGGTACCTACCTATATGCGATCAATGCAAAAACAGGCAATGCAATCCCTAGTTTTGGAGAGGACGGCAGAGTGGATTTGCATGAGGGCTTGGACGATGGTTTGGATTTGGATATGGGCAAGGTCAGTATAAATGCGACGAGCCCCGGAATAATTTACAAGGATATATTCATCATTGGTTCCAGTGTTTCCGAGAAAGGGGATGCGGCACCGGGCAATATTCGTGCATTCGATGTGGTGACGGGAAAGTTAAAATGGGTTTTCCATACCATACCCCATCCGGGCGAGGAAGGATATGATACTTGGCCCAAAGATGCGTATAAAGAGCATGGAGGCGTAAATAGTTGGGGCGGCATGTCCTTGGATGTGGAAAGGGGCATGGTATTTTTCGGTACCGGATCGCCATCCTCGGATTTTTATGGTGGCAATCGTAAGGGAAAAAACCTGTTCGCCAACAGTGTGGTGGCCTTGGATGCAAAAACGGGCAAACTGGAATGGTATTTTCAGACCGTACGGCACGACCTTTGGGACAGAGATCTCCCATGCGCGCCAAACCTTACCACCATAACTGTGGAAGGGGAAAAGAGGGATGTCGTGGTACAGGCTGGAAAAGATGGGTTGGTTTACGTTTTGGACAGGGAAAATGGCACGTCCGTTTTTCCAATCGAAGAGCGAAAAGTCCCTATTTTGGATGGTCTTCCGGGAGAACAACCGTACCCTTCCCAAATTTTTCCGATAAAACCAGAACCATTGTCACATCAATTTTTCAGGGAAGATATGATAACCGACCTATCACCGGAATCCCGTGCGTACGTTAAAGGGATAGTCGATAAATATCAAATCGGGCATAAGTTCAGTTTGCCCAGTGAAAGCGGTACGCTGATGTTCGGATATAGTGGTGGAGCGGAATGGGGAGGGAATGCAACGGACCTGGAAGGGATCCTCTATCAAAACTCCAATAACGATCCTTGGATATTGGAAATGGAGGATGTGGAGTCCAGGGACAATGAAATGCAAAGTGTACGGACCGGTGCCGATATCTATAGGATAAATTGTGCCATGTGCCACGGAAGCGATAAAAAAGGGACCGCAGAGTTTCCAAGTTTGGTCAACATTGGGGATAGGTTGGCTTCACAGGACATTGAATCTATTCTTGAATCCGGTATGGGTCGTATGCCGGCCTTTCGCCACATTTCCAAAAAAAATAGAAAAGCCGTTACAGCTTTTCTATTGGATTTGCCTATGGGAATGCATCCCGGGACGGCAAATGTCCCCAATACAAGCGAAGCGGAAGAAAATATAGAAGAGCCTGCCTTTGGCTATGAACCACGTTATGTTCCAAAAGTTTGGAAAAAACTAAAGGATCAAAACGGTTACCCCGGAATCAAACCACCATGGGGAACACTGAATGCCATTGACCTGAATACCGGGGAGTACCTTTGGAGGGTTCCTTTGGGAGAGTACCCTGAGTTGACGGAGCAGGGCATTCCGATAACCGGAACGGAAAGTTATGGAGGCCCCATAGTAACCGCTAGTGGGCTCGTTTTTATTGCAGGAACAAAGGATGAGAAAATCAGGGCATTCGATAAAAGGACGGGGAAGGTGGTCTGGGAATACCAATTGCCCGCCGGTGGCTTTGCCACACCCATCACCTATGAAGCGGACAACAGACAATATGTGGTTATCGCCGCCGGTGGGGGAAGGGGGCAAAAACCAGGAGGATATTATATAGCGTTTGCTCTGAAAAACAAGCCACAAAAAATTAATTAACCATAAAAAACTAACATTTTGAAAACACCGATAATATATAAGATAAGCTTGGGCCTTGCAGCTTTGTCGCTATTGATTTTTAGTGCTATGGCCCTTATGGGCGAACTGTCCGGTGCAGGTATGCCCATAGTGCTGTTCTTTGTGCTGTTGGCCTTGGGCTTCAGCGGTTACAAATCGTTGAGGGGCTATGTGTTCGCAGTGCTGATCTTTGCGGGGGTCTCCCTTTCATTATATTGGCCCCAGTACTTTGTACAGGTCGGCGAATTTAAACTGACCGGCCTAATCATCCCCTTGATACAGATCATCATGTTCGGCATGGGGACCTCGATGAGCGTAAAGGACTTTGCCGGGGTGGTCAAATCGCCGAAAGGGGTCCTGGTGGGGGTTGTTGCGCAATTGGCGATAATGCCCTTGGTGGGCTATGGCCTGGCAAACTTGAGCGGGTTTGCCCCTGAGATAGCGGCGGGAATCATCCTGATCGGCTGCTCCCCAAGCGGGGTGGCCTCCAATGTCATGGCCTATCTGGCCAAGGCGAACTTGGCACTTTCCATTACCATCACCTCCATTGCGACGCTGTTGGCCCCTTTTGTGACGCCCTTGCTCATGAAGTTATTGGCAGGGCAGTTCGTTGAGATCGATGTGCTTTCTATGATGTGGAGTATAACCAAGATGATTATCCTTCCCATAGGGGCGGGCCTATTGTTCAACCATTTGCTGCACGGGCGCACCAAATGGCTGGACAATGTGATGCCCTTGGTGTCCATGTTTGCCATAGGCCTGATTATTATAGTGATTACCGCTGCTGGCAGGGACAGTTTGTTGGACATTGGGGCTTTGCTGCTGTTGCTGGTACTGGTGCACAACGTTTTTGGTTACACATTGGGCTATTGGTTCGCCCGGTTGGCCGGGATGGATGAACGGGATTCCAGGACGATCTCCATAGAGGTGGGGATGCAGAACGGAGGGCTGGCCTCCGGTATCGCCAATACCTTGGGCAAGATAGCGACCATGGGGCTGGCCCCTGCGGTCTTCGGTCCATTGATGAACATTACGGGGTCTGTCCTGGCTTCGTACTGGCACAAGAACGCGCCCGTGGAGGAAACCCCGGATATGGAGCGTTCAAAGGGATAAAAAAATAATTGATTGTTTGAATTAGCTTGGTCAATCGGGAAGGGCACTGCCGGTCCTTCCCTTTTAAAAGTGAACGAAAACGACAAGTAAACCTTAAAAATGAAAGATAGAGATGAAAAAAGTAGTAACGTTCGGCGAGATTATGTTGAGATTGGCCCCTCCGGGGTTTCTGAGGTTCTCGCAGGCCAACAGTTTTGATGTGGTCTATGGCGGGGGGGAGTCCAATGTGGCGGTCTCATTGGCCAACTATGGGGTGCCCGTTGACTTTGTGACCCGATTGCCCAAGAACGATATCGGGGAATGCGCCCTGATGGAAATGAGAAAGCGGGGAGTGGGCACCAACAAAATCGTTTATGGCGGGGACCGCTTGGGCATTTATTTTTTGGAGACCGGGGCGGTGAGCCGGGGCAGCAAGGTGGTTTACGACCGTGCACATTCGGCCATGGCCGAGATAGGCCCCGGGATGGTCGATTGGGACAGTGTCTTCAAGGATGTGGAATGGTTCCACTGGACGGGGATTACCCCAGCCATATCACAGGGCGCAGCGGATGCCTGTCTGGAGGCCGTAAAGGTGGCAAGTGATAACGGCGTTACCATATCCACCGACCTTAACTATCGTGCCAAGCTTTGGAAATACTGTGACGATACCAAGCGGGAGGAGGTTATGTCCGAGTTGACATCGTACTGTGACATCGTACTGGGCAACGAGGAGGACGCGGAAAAGCACTTCGGGATCAAACCGGAGGGGCTGGACATCACCACGCAAGGTGAACACGTGAAGGCCGAAGCTTTTCTTTCGGTATGCAAGCAGATGATGGAGCGTTTTCCCAGGGCCAAGAAGGTGATCACCACCTTACGGGGTTCACTGTCCGCCTCCCACAACACTTGGGCGGGCGTGCTGTACGATGGCAAGAACATGTACACCTCCAGGGAATACCAAATCACGCATATCGTTGATCGTGTCGGTGGCGGGGACTCCTTCATGGGCGGATTGATCTACGGATTGCTCAAATACCCTGAAGATGACCAGAATGCCTTGGACTTTGCGGTGGCGGCCTCTTGCTTGAAACACACCATAAAAGGGGATGCCAATCTGGCCACGGTGGACGAAGTGGAAAAATTAATGGGGGGCGATGCCTCCGGTAGAGTGTCCCGATAGATGGTCGGGTTGGTTTAGTTTTTTAATCCCATGGGGCCAACGATACGGCTCCATGACTTTTTGATATAAAGGATATGGCAGGACATACAAGATCGGAAGTAGTGGGAATGATGCAGGAAACGGGGATGGTGCCCTTGTTTTATCATTCGGACGTTGAAGTGGGGAAAAAGGTACTGAGAGCATGTTACGCGGGCGGCGCCAGATTGATGGAGTTCACGGCAAGGGGGGATTTTGCCTTTGAAGTGTTCTTGGAACTCAATAAATATGCAATCAAGGAGCTTCCCGGGATGATCATGGGGGTCGGGTCCATTACGGATGCAGCGGCGGCCTCTCTGTTCATGCAAATGGGCGCGAACTTTATTGTCACCCCATCCTTTAGGGAGGATATTGCCAAGGTCTGCAATAGGCGCAAGGTGCTTTGGTCGCCGGGCTGTGGATCATTGACGGAAATCAATAGGGCGGAGGAATTGGGGTGCGAGATCATCAAGCTTTTTCCCGGGGCCACCTATGGCCCCGGGTTTGTAAAGGCGATAAAGGGCCCGCAACCCTGGACGAGCATTATGCCCACGGGGGGCGTGAGCACGGAAAGGGAAAATTTGGAAGCTTGGTTCAATGCTGGAGTGACCTGTGTGGGCATGGGCTCCAAGCTCATATCCAAGGAGATACTGGCCAATGGGGATTATGCCGGGTTGGAAAACAAGGTGAAAATCACTTTGGAGACCATAGGGGCTATCAGAAGGAATTTATAAATTATATGTAATAGTATCAGGCCCCATCCGATTCCTGTTCCGTTGTCAAAAGACTTTCTATATAACTTCCCAGGGATATTCCATAAAAGATATCGTTGAATTCCTGGTTATCAGTGTTGAGAATTCTGCGTACCGTGGTTTGTTGATCGACCAATGACTGGGAGGTCATATCATTGTTTTGGTCTACGAGATATACGGAAAGGGAACCCGTAGGATGTGATTGTCGTTGAATGAGTTTACCGAAAGTTTTATCCTAAGGACGGCATCCATATTGCCCCTTAACTCATTGGCAGTCTTCCATAATTGCGTTTCGAGCAGTTTTTTATTCTTCGGACATGAAGTGTATTTAATTTTGGATAGGGGAAATCTTATTCTTCCCACATACATGGAAACATTTGGTTTGAAGGGTAGCATACAGATGTTCACTGTGGTTTTGAGGGGCGCACGCCGTCATGTAATGGCGGAGCCATCCACTTATAGGCCGTAGTCAATTTATTTCGTTCATTAATCCATCAAGGTCAAGGGGTTTGGTGTACATATCCAATGAGCCATCAGGTTTTTGTGGCCATTGGTTTTTCGGTTTGTCCCAATATAGTTCAACACCATTGCCGTCAGGGTCATCTAAATATAAGGCCTCTGAAACGCCATGATCAGAAGCCCCTGTCAATGGGTAGTCGGCCTGTTGTAAGCGATAGAGAATGGTTGCTAGGTCCTTTCTTGTTGGATACAGTATTGCCGTATGAAATAGTCCGACCGTATTTCGTGCTGCTGGAGGGGCGTTCTTGCTATACCAAACGTTTAAGCCAATGTGGTGGTGATAACCTCCCGCAGATATGAAGGCGGCGTCAGTGCCATAGGTCGTTGTAATTTCAAAACCCAATAGTCCGCAGTAGAAGTCGAGTGAGCGCTGTAGGTTGGAAACCTTCAAGTGTACGTGCCCTATTTTGGTGTCCTTTGGTACCTTATAGTTTGTTGTAATGTCCATCTGTCTTTCTTGTTTTTTTGATTACTGCCAACTTGTTTATATCCCAATTCTCTTCGGCATCCTGTGCCAAATAGGTTGGCTCTGCCCAAGTTTTGTGTTTTTAATGCAAAGCATAGTTTCCGCTATTCAAGGGCATGTGCACGTGTCTGCTTATGGAGGAACGGACCATTGTTGGCAGTAGTGTTTATTTTGTAAGTCGTTTTGCTATCATAAATCGTTCAGCTACATTATCCCAATTGATAATTTCAAGAACGGTATCAACAAATTCAGCTCTTTTATTTTTGTACTTCAAATAATAGGCGTGTTCCCAAACATCAATCACCAAAATCGGAATAACGCCCCATTGTGTTAATTTTTGATGGTTTTCGCACTGTAGTAATGTCAAGCTGTCCGAATAAGGTTGGTAGCCCAAAATTCCCCAACCGCTACCTTCTACGGTTTTTGATATTTTTCCGATGTAACTTTTTAACCTATCAAATGAGCCAAAGTCCTTTTCTATCTGTTTTAAAAGTTCGGTCTTGGGTTCAGTTTTTTTATTGGTTAAGTTCGTCCAAAAAATGGAATGAAGTACGTGGCTTGAAAAATGGTAGGCTAACTTTCGTGTCCACAAATCCACTTGGTCTAAATCGCCCGATTTTAGGTGTTCCTTAATTTTAATCAAATCTTTGTTTGCTCCTTTAACTGCTCCACCGTGATGAAATTCAAAGTGCAAATGAAGAGTTTCCTCGTCCATATATGGCTCCAAAAAAGTTTTATTGTATGGAAGTGGTTTTTGAATGAAATTCCCATTATTGTCCACTAATTTGTCAATACCATTTTCTGTCACATTTTGTGAAAAAACGTTGTTGATCGGTAGGATTGTCGCTCCACCTAAAATTGCCGAGTTTTTTAAAAATTCCTTTCTGTCCATAATTTCTTTCTTTTAGTTTAACTCGTTTTCCACATTACTGTCAACGGCCACGCGGATATGGCGAGTAGCGTTGTCCTGCACAGCGGGGCAAAAGCTAGGGCAGCCATTAAACGCACATTCGCTATATGCACAGTTAGGAACAGTGGCAAAGGCAATTTAGTGAAAATAATTGTTGTAGTTGATCGTGAGAACTGGCGAATGTGCGGTCGTACGGAGCGGTGTTAGGGTTGCAGGGTGTACTCCAATGGACTGCATGTGGCCCAAAAGGAGATCGGTTTTTCCATCAAGCACCACATGCGTTGCGTGAACTTGATTATGCCCGAGCTCGAAGGGCTGTTCCTTAAATTCATGGACAATGAATTCTATACGATCTCCGATAGGTACCACCAGATAATCTCGGCGAAACTATTGGACACTAAGGCCTTTAAGAAGGTGCTCGATCAGACCAAGCTCTTTTGCTATGAGTGCAGTGATACCAATGATAATCCCTCCAAAAGGGCCCGTGAGGTCATCGAGATCCTAGCTCGTTAGGCCGTACTATTGGGTACTACTCCCAACCTCTGATTGGGCTACAATGCCTTTAATGCGGTATTGCACTGTAGTTTGAGACGAAGTTTTTCACATCAGAAACGTTTCGATAAACAACTCTTTGAAACCGTTTGTGAGATGGTCTAAAGGCCATAAAGGGCCGCTCCGGTGCCTATAAACCGGAGATTTTTGATGGGATATTCGTTTTTCGAAATGTTTTGGCTTTGGTTATGGGAGGTATCGATTATGGGGGCAGTGCATTATGTTGCTTTTGAAGGAGCGCTTTTTAAACGAGGGAGTCTCAGACCCAAATATCCTGGACTGGAATTATCCTTGCGCTTTATTCAAACTTTATGCATTTTAAAATGCAGGTATTATTCCAAGAAGGAGTCCTTTTTATAGGAATGCACAGGAACATAGGTCTGGATGATATAGGGGGTGATTTTGCGCAAGGTTTCGTCGTTGGTCGGATGCAGTCCTGGAGCCGTAAAATATTCAATTTCCCCTTCCTTGTTCTTATGGTACCATAGTAAGGGTTTATCATCCTTCGAAAAGAATTGCGTTGCCATGTTGACATCCACTTTTTTAAAATGCTTCAGCTTTGTTATATCCATGGGCTCCACCTTGGTTCCAAACGAAGAATAGGGTTTGGAAGTACAGGGTACTTCTACATATATGGAGTCGGCCCATGCCATGCATTGGTTTGCAGCCTTTTCACCTGTGGGATTTGTATTGCTCCCATATATCCCTATCACGATTGCCAAAACCAAGGAAACGACCACGAGGATGGGTATGGCCCATTTTGTGGAAGGAACTGTTTTTCTGTTTTTTACATAATCAGCATAATTGTCATAGCCAAGATATTTACAGCATAGATCGACACTCTCCGCTTGTGGGGCACCATACTTCTTTTTTTTGTTGATGTACCTGTCATAGGCCCTCTCCAAGGTTTTTGAACTTAGTTCACTATGGTCGCTGATATGACTGGACAATGCAAACCTAGAGTGGGAGGCATGTTCCGTCTTCGCTTTTTCAAAGACCTTCCGAACAATCTCTGCTATATATTTTTCATCCATTGGACTAAAAGTACAAATTTTAAAAAGGCAAATCATATTACTGAACCCTTCTGAACCCCTGATTTTATTGATGTCTAAAAAATGTCCAATACAAGTCCAATCGCTGTCTGCAATGCAAATGAACACTTCAATTTACTTTGTCTCAGAAAATGGATTCCGCTATGTGTTGCTAACATGGCTTTTCTAGAAAGTTCATTTTTATGGGATGCTGTAATGCGGCCTGTAAGGTCCATTGGAAAGTAACCTAAAGGGTCGCTTACAGTTTCCACTTTCCAAAAATAGCAAAGGAGTACTCCAAAACTCACGGGTGGTTGAAAACCAAAAATGCTCCGGAAAATTCCGGACGGCCACCTCTTTGTTCAATTTAAAATTTCATAAAGATGAGAAAAGTGTTTTTGGCCGTGATGGCCGTTGTTCTGAATATGTTTCTGTTCTCTTGTTCCACTACGGATACGGCTGAGATCGAGAGCGAATATGACATGGTCGCTACCGAAGGTGACGACCAAGATCCGACCCCACCACCACCTCCACCGCCCCCCGGAGAAGGTGATCAATAAGAATAATTTCATTAATTTGAGCCATGTCTGTAAATCGGACATGGCTTTTTTTAATGAACCACAACTTCTTTATTCTTGAAACGGTACCCATTCCTTATCATATTGACGATTTTAGTTTCCTGTGTACCGTTCGATAAAGATGGGACAAGGGATGTTTCGGATAAAAACGACAGTATAAACATCTATTATACTCGCTCCATTAGCAAGGATGTTTCATTGGAAGAGAAAAGGGAAAGTATAGACAGGGCCCTTTTTTTGGCTAAAAATCTGGAAGCGGATTCCATCTTGGGCAAGTTGATGTACAAAAAAAGTTCCTTGCTCTTTCAAGCTGGGGACTACAATAGCTTGGTGGCCCACCATGACAGTTTCGTCACAATGCAATCCGAAGTTGATAGGCCTAGATTAAAGGCATCCCAGTATTACCTAATGGGGTATTATTATGATCGGATCCAATCTGATTATAGCAGGGCATTTGAAAATTACAGTGCGGCCAAAAGCCAATTCGAATTGGCAAAGGATAGTAGCTGGACAGGGAATTGCTTATTGCTTATGGGGGTGATACAGAAGAACCAAAATGATTTTTTTGGAAGCAAGGAAACCGTGACCGAGGCCCTGCAATTTTTAAGGGAATCCCGTGACATCAAAAAAATGGTTCAATATTATGGACTCTTGGCCACCAATCATAGGAAGTTATTGAACTTCGAGGATGCCATATTCTATTATACCAAGGCCATTAAAAATAGCGGATCATTGGAGGACAGGATCGCATTTGAGAACAATCTTGCCGCCACCTATATCGATAATGGAAGATATGAAGAGGCCATAGTACTTTTAGATAAGATCATGGGAAATACAGCCTTGGATTCCACTCCTGTGGTTTATGCAAGGATTTTGGATAATTTGTCCTATGCCCAATGGCTTTTAGAGAAAAAGGATGTTGGCGCTTCTTTCCAAAAGGCCCTCCAAATAAGAAAGGAGAAAAAGGATTGGCGTGGGCAATTGGCAAGCTATACGCATCTAGGTGAGTTTCATTTGGACGATAGGTCCAATAGGGCCAAGGCCTATTTTGATACCGTGATCCAAGTGGCCAAAAAAATCGAGGTCCCAAGGGCAGAGATTGATGCCTTGAAATTTCTCATGCAAATAGACCCAGAAAATGTCAAGCTCCGAGACCGCTATATTCTGTTGGCCGATAGTCTTGATTCGCAGGAATTGAAGGTCAAGACCCAATTTGCCAAATACAAGTATGACGATAAAATAAAACAGGAATCCATTTTGCGCTTAGAGAAGGAGAAGGCGGAACAAGCGTTGTTGACCGCAAAGGAGCGAAATCAAAAAACGATATCCTACTTAGGTTCCTTGACAATGCTATTGGGCTTGGGTTTTGCCATTTATTTTTTTAGACAACGGACGAGACATTTAAAGGAACAAAATAGATTGACAAGGTTGGAGGCGACATTGGAGACCGAAGCGGAAATGTCCAGAAGGTTACATGACGATTTCGGGGCGGGACTCAACCAGACCATGTTGATGATCAATGCGGACGTGGATAGGACAGCCGTCTTGGATAAATTGGATGGCCTTTACAATCAAAGCCGCAATTTTTCGAGGGAGGTCAATGAAGTGGCAATAGGAACGCATTTTAAGGAAGCGTTTTTGGAAATGCTTCGCTTTAGGACACCGAGCGATGCGAACCTTTTCATGACCGGTGTCAAGGATGTCCAATGGAATGAAATGGCCCCTTTATCACAAAAAGTGCTCTTCAAGGCTATACAGGAACTGATGATCAATATGGGCAAGCATAGTAGTGCCGATATGATCACCATTGTTTTCAAATCCACAGAAAAAGTATTGACGGTCAATTACTCGGATAATGGAGTGGGGGCGTCACTGAAGGAACTCAATGCCAAAAATGGTCTTTGGAATACAGAAAAGCGTATTCAGGCTATTGGAGGAAGCATTACTTTTGATTCCCATAAAGGTCAGGGCTTTAAGGCCCATATCACGATACCTTTATAATTCAACGTATTGTTATGTTCAAAAAAATATTGCTCGCGGAGGATTTTCAAGATACCAATCAAGGGATATCTGAAATGTTGCGCGAGAAGTTACAAATCCCGATCATCCGCGACGAACTCTATTGTGATAAGGCATACAATCGCTTAAAGTATGCTGTAGATCAAAGGGAACCTTTCGGCTTATTGATAACCGATTTGTTTTTTAAAGGAGACCATGTGGAGCGCAAACTCACCTCTGGTTTGGAACTGATCCAGGCTGCCAGAAATCTGCAACCGGAAATAAAGGTCATCGTGAATTCCATGGAGGATAACCCGTCCAAGATCGATGCACTCTTTAAGGACCAAGAAATCAATGCCTATGTCTGCAAGGGACGCCATGGCCTTACGGAATTGGTAAGAGCAATTCGGGAAGTGTACCATAACCGTACCTATGTTTCCCCCGGTATTGATCTGAACGTTTCCAATAACGTATTTGAACTTGAAGAGTTCGACCTGATGATACTTCAAAGCTTGGCGGAAGGGCTTACCAAAAAGGAAATTTCGGAAAAGTTCAAAAAGGAGGATATCACCCCCAATAGCGAAAGCACCATAGACAAAAGGGTCAGTAAAATGTTCGATGAATTCGGGGCCAAGAATACCAATCATTTAATCGCCAAAATGATTCGGGAGGAAAAGATCTGATTTATAGTTTGTTGGTTAATATTTGACTTTACCATGCAGATATCTGTAAGGTTACTTTTTCATAAGGTTGTAATATTGAAAAGATCAAACTAATTACCGATGAAGTCCTCAGTTAATTTTTACACAACAGAATCTCAACATATACCAACAAAAGCTTCAGTCATCAACATGGTAGGCATAAAATTCAGGGGATTTGCCTTGATTATGGTTTTTCTATGTCTTTTGATACCAAAACAGACGCACGCCCAAAATGATGGTGCAGCGATTGCAGGTGCTGTAGGAGCATTGGCATTGGTTGGGGCAGGGGTAGCGGCGGTCGAACAAATGAAGGAAAGAGCAGAGCTCACCGCAACGCAATGGGTATTGTCCAACCATCCAGAAATGTCCAGTTTTTCTTTAAAGACAGTGGACTTTGATGGGAAAAAGGTAAAGGACATGTCATCCGCATCCGTAATCACTTTCAAGATTCAAGAATTTGAACCGGAAGACAACCCTGTTTTGAACGGGAAAAAATATGTACTTCTTGGGTTCACCAGTCATGGATGGATTAATGAATATGGTATTGATTTTAACAAGGTCCAGTGGTTTATGGTCAACAAATCAGAATGGACAAAAATGATGGTGGCTTACGTAAAAGTTGCCTCTGGAGAAACCTCCGACGTGGAAAGTGATGTAATAAATGGAAAGATTGTCAATAGAGGAGTCAGGGTAAAAGGAAAGAATATGATTCCATTTTATAAAATGGAAGGAGACATGTTTGTCGTATCGGATTATTCCAACGAAATGAAATTAGTTTATAATGAAAGGTCCTTAGGTATTTTCTTGAAAAATACCCGTGATCTTGTACAAATAAAAAGAGGTAGCTTAATCGAACTCCATGATTTCTTTTATGAAGGAAATTGATATAATATTACACACTGACCACCTGCAATGGTAGTGTAGGTTAGTTCAGCCTACTGTACATGAATTGCAAAACTTGACACTCCCTTACGGATATCTGTAAGGGATTGATATTTTATAGGGGTAGGTTTGAAAGTATAATCAAATACTATCGATATGGCAGTTAAACATATCCCAACAGGAGAAGTGCACAAAGGATACAAGGGAGGGATTACAGATTGTGGATTTGACACAAGGGCAAAGCCAGAGCATTGGGAAGAAAGCGTTGAGGAAATTACATGCGATAAAAAGGGATGTAAAACCAGCTATCGGTAAAATGGGGTCGTTTCTAATTTCATATGTTTTGCATGCCCCAATTCGGAATTATCAACCTTTGGTTGAAGAAATACAAAGAATTGGAAATTGTAGGCAATGCTTCGATTCGATGTGGGTGGTCAAATCCAATGAAACCAGTGCATTATTAAGGGATAGACTCTCCAAACACATCTATGGAGACGATGAACTCCTTGTTGTTGGATTAAAAGGATATTGGGCTTCGCATAATCTAAGCGGTGATTGTACCAATTGGTTGTCAAAAAATATATAGGAACATGGAACTTCAGAACCAACTTAAGGTATTAGCGGAAAAAGTAATCAAGCTCAAAGAGCAAATCGATACCGAGGAATCCACCAAACATGCCTTTGTGTTGCCATTCATCAATTTATTGGGCTACGACACCTTTAACCCTACCGAGGTAGTACCTGAATTTACCGCAGACCTTGGATTGAAAAAGGGGGAAAAGGTGGATTATGCGATTTTTCAGCATGGTGACCCCATAATCATCATCGAGTGTAAGAACTGGAAAGAAAAGTTGAACGCCCACAACTCCCAATTGTTCCGGTATTTCCATACTACGAAAACTCGTTTTGCCCTGTTGACCAACGGTATCGAGTATCAATTTTTCACCGATTTGGAATCGGCCAATAAAATGGACGAAAAACCTTTTTTAGAGTTCGATATCACCCAGTTAAAGGAGAATGTGGTCAACGAAATTGCCAAGTTCCACAAGAAGAACTTTAACGTTGATGAGATAGTGGACAACGCGAGCTCCCTAAAATATACCAAGGAAATCAAAAAACTTATTGGCGAAGAACTACAAGCGCCAAGCTATGATTTTGTCAGGCTCTTCGCATCACGGATCTATACTGGCCGGCTTACTGAAAAGGTAATGGGGGAATTCACCGATTTGGTAAGCAAGGCCTTTATCCAGACCATTGGCGAGAAGGTGAACGATCGCTTGAATTCGGCGCTTCATAAGGAAGCGGAAAAACAACAGGAAGAGGACAAGGAGCCAGAAAAGGTGAGTAAAGTCGACACCACGGAGGAGGAACTTGAAGGATATCGAATCGTAGTGGCCATTTTGCGTAGGAAACTCTCGGTAGACCGCATTGTGCATAGGGATACCCAGTCCTATTTTGGTATCTTGCTGGATGATAATAACCGAAAACCGCTCTGTCGTTTGCATCTCAATGGGGGGAAGAAATACCTAGGGACCTTTGATGAGCATAAAGACGAGTCACGGCATCCGATTGAAACCGTGGACGATATCTATCAATTTGAAGACCTTTTATTACAGACCGCAGCTTATTATGGGGATGACTAAAATTTTGTCTCTTGTAGTACTTTTTTGTTTTATCACTGGTTTCAATCCTGTTACAAATGTTGAGACCAAAGTCTTTATCTGTAAAGGAAAGAGCAGTAAACGGTATCATTATGACAAACATTGCAGGGGTTTGTCCAATTGCTCGACAAAGACTTATGAAGTGAGCTTGTCCGAGGCCAAGGATTTGGGCAGGACCCTTTGTGGTTGGGAAGATTAATAAGCTTTCCAGTTGATCCGGAATTTTAAAAGAACCGGTAAATGATCGGATAATTTACGGGCCCGTTTTAACCCGTCGCAAAACCTCACAAAATCAATAGCTTTTCCTTCGGTCTTGTAAATATCCTGCGAATAAAAAATATTGTCGATGGGGTGGTTGAGGTAATCATTGTTATCACATTGCCTTTTTAATGTGGTCTTTGCATTGGATATGGCTGTTTTAAAACCATTATCCTTTAAGTAATCAAAAACAGGCATTTTTTCTTCAACATTAAAATCACCGGCAATAATCAAAGGAGTTTCTAGTGAATCAAGGACAAAATTGGAAAGTGCGATGATTTCACTTTCAGGGTCTTTGTTATAGGGCCTGGAATGGAAATTGATCAGGGTGATTTTTTTTCCTTCTACATATAAATCCAGTAAAAATGGCTCTCGGTCTACCAACGAATCTAATTCTGAGATAAGCCAACCCCGATTTTTTATTTTTATGTTTTTGGTCTTCCAAACAATGGCATAACGCTCGGTAACGTATTTCGGGCTGTTGGTAGGGTCACTAATGACATAGTCCCATTTGGCCCCTTTTCTATTGAGCATGTCGGTTAATTTGGCAACGGCCTGTGCCCCGCCATATCCCGCGACCACTTCTTGGATGGCAAGGATATCCATATCCCTGACGATCTCAGCGATTTGATTTAGTTCGTCGGTGTTTTTGGTCCTACCAAAATCTTGGATGTTCCATGATATCAGTTGAATTTCTTCAGTTTGAGCAAAAAGGACACATTGGAAGCATATCAATACAAGGAAAGATATCTTTTGTAACATAAGGTTGATTGGATTTTGGATTTGGGAAAATAAGCATAAATGGGCAAAGGGCTATTACGGAAAAACGTATGGTAGTAACTGATGTTCCATGTAATTTCGGACTACCTAAAGATTAAAAAATAAAACCAAAGTCCCATGAAAAAATTTAAACTACCACTTGTTTGTGCTATTGTTTCCTTGTTAAATGTTGCTTGTAGCGAGGAATCCGTTACCGATGAATTTGAAAATGCCAATGGAAATGTAGAGGAGAAGTTAATCCGCAGTGTTTCATATATCTCCCCGGAAAAGCCGGAAGATAATAGAACGATCGGTTTCTCCTACAATAATGATGGTAGTTTGAATACGGTCTCCGATGGGACCGATACCAGTATCTTTTTGTATGAGAACAGTGAATTGAAAACGATTACCGGCTCTAATGACAACCTTAATACGGAAGAACTATATCAGTCTCCCTATGATGCCTTTGACATAGGTCAGGTGGTTTCCTACGATGATAATGGAAATCCAGAAGTAATTGAGTTTTTTGAAGAAGAATGGGATGAGGACTTTGGCGATTATATCGCTAAAGTCTATACCGCAAACCTGGAGTATGACGATGCTCCCAATCCTTTTTATTATACCATGAAATCTGGGGGATTGATATACATGCTTGATAATGTGCGACTCAACTTTTCAATGACCCCGCAATCCTCGGAAATTGTGCAGGCCAGGTTATTGTTTCCGGTAAACAACCTTTCACAGATAGTTTATAAGAATGAGGAGGGAGAGATGGTGTATTCCATTAATGCGAACTTTGATTATGACGAAGATAATTATCCAACTTCCGCGGATATCACTGCGGTCTCCGTAATGGATTCGGATCAAGGGGTGGTATCGTTGACTTTCACCTATATGGAATAGGAAACAGATCACGATTATTTTATAAAATATGCACAGGATTTTTTGGGTAGGGGGTAATACCAATGTTTGACGTATGAAAAAAATAGTGTTAAGTATACTCGTACTATTGTGCTTCTTGGAGTTGAAGGCCCAGACCTGTGAAGAGATGATGGAATTCGTGAAGTCGGAGAGCTATGGCAGTACTTTCCATAGTTACAATAGTGATGCCATTTCCAAGATTACATTCTACAGTGTATTTGTGGATTATAAAACTTACTATTTTGCAATCGTATGCTTTAAAAGAAAATATGCTTACCAATGCTCGGAATATATTTATCAAGTGGCTTCTAACACCCAAACCAATTATTCTATGAACTATAGACAAAGTGCCGGTAAAGCATTCTGGAAATATATTCAACCGTATAATAAAAATTTGGGATGCGCTCCTGATTTTTAACAATAAGGCATATACATTATATTAGTCCAATACGTGTAAAGGTTTGGCACTCGCTCCATTCTCTTCAAAGGGATGCCATAGACCGGTGGGAATGGGTCGGGCGATTTTATTATTGGTGTAATCAAAAACCCTGGTACACGTTCTTGTGTTGGCATCGGAGGTATAGTGGTGGAGCCCTACGGTAATTTTCCGTTTTCAAGGTCTGTTTCTTGGAGTGAGGTCTGTGCAGATAACAGGGCGGTACGGTAAAGAATCAATATTTGAAATAAGCTTGACCTCATCACAAATAAGATGCACAGATAAAAATCAGATATACCGTTCGATTCATGGCCTTTGATTTAAATCTCAGTCCAGTAACCATTATGATTGAATCCACAAAAAAAATGTGGGTTAATGATTTATCGCTACATGCGGATATACTGTCCCCATATTTATAAATTTTAGACGCTTACCCCAAAGAGATAACCCACGAATGCAGAAAGTCCCATGGCGATTGTGCCCCAAATGGTAATCCTGACCATTCCCTTCAACATATTTGAACCACCGGTTTTTGCGGCCGTTGCTCCCAAAATGATCAAGAAAATAGTTGTAAATCCATATAGCCAATATTCCATTCCTTTTATTGGGGCAAAAAGAACCACTAAAAGAGGTAACATGCCCCCAACAGTAAATGCAGCACCTGACGCCAACGCGGCCTGAATCGGGTTGGCTTTACTGATCTCATTGATGCCCAATTCGTCCCGTATGTGCGTTCCCAGGGCATCGGCCGCAGTTAGTTCTTGGGCAACTTCCAGCGCTGTTTCCTTTTTCAGCCCTCTTTTTTCATAGATCTGGGCCAATATGTTCAACTCTTCTTCCGGCATTTCGACCAGTTCTTTTTTTTCTCTTTCAATATCTGCCTTTTCAATGTCGGTCTGTGAGCTTACAGATACATATTCTCCTGCTGCCATGGATGCCGCTCCTGCCACAAGTCCAGCCACCGTTGCTAAAATAACAGGTTCATTGGTCGAACTCGCCGTTGCAACCCCGATTGCGAGACTGGAAATGGAAATTATGCCATCATTGGCCCCCAAAACGGCCGCCCTTAACCAATTGCTCCTGTGGATGTAATGACTGTCAAGGTAATTGTCGAGTGTTAAATTTTTCATTTCTTGCCTTGTTTTGGTTGCCATTGGGCCTAAGTTTAACTAAACTTTTTCGTGAACCATCAAATAAGCTTGGCATTAATGTTGTCCTTTAATGCGAGGTATGATGTCATTAATTTTCCATAAGGAATTGGGGGTAATCCAGCAACAATGTAAGAAATTTATAGAAAACCTATTAAGAATCAAATAGGGATTTAATAAAAGGAATGCCGGTACATATTATAAACAGGTTGGAATTCTTGAAAAGGCGGGTTTATTGAAACACCAGACTGTCTTTGTCAGCCGTTTGTGTCCACATCATCCCCAAGGTGCTGACCCATCCTTAACTGCAGTGTGGCAACCTGGATGTAAAGATGTAAGAAGGGGAGGGATTTGTTTTTTTAATATGTTCAACAATTTTTGTTAACAAAATCCCGAAGTTCAAAACAAAAATTGGAAATTCCCATCGGTGTCCGTAAATTTGTCCGTGTCCGTAAAAATGTCCGTAAACAAGCATGGCAACATTCAATTTCTATTTAGACAAGACCGATAAAAAGGGTTTCGCACCAATTCATTTAAGAATTAACTGTAATGCAGAGCAGCTAAAAATCTCTACTAAGGAAAAAATCAGACCAGAGGATTTTGACAAGGAATCACAATCCGTGATCGCACATGCAGAAAGGTCAGGGGAGATTAACCATTATTTAGATTACTTGAAAGAGCGAGCCGAGGAACTGTTCAACAGTCCACTGAAGAAAAATTATACAGATAAAGAAATAAAGGATAAACTCTCTGATTATGTCAATGCTTATAAGGAGAGCCATGATGTCAATATTGTAAAGAAACCCAGTTCCCCAAAGGGAGAGGCATTTACCTTTGTAGATCTTTTTGCCGGTGCGGGCGGATTCAGCGAGGGATTTTTACAGGCAGAGAGAAAAAACAAGTATTTTGATTTTTTATTGGCCAATGATATCAATGAAAATTCGGAATTGACCCATCTGGTGCGCTATAACTACCAATTGGGACTGGATGCCGAGTTTTTGTGCCAAGACATCACAGAGCCCGATTTTTTGGACAATTTGATGGCCAAACTTAAAGGGAAACAGGTGGATGTGGTCTGTGGAGGACCTCCCTGCCAAAGTTTTAGTCTCGCGGGAAAACGGAAAAAATTTGATAAAAAAGACGACCTTTTTGCACATTATCTGGAGGTTATCAAAGTATTGCAGCCCAAATACTTTGTGATGGAAAATGTCAAGGGGATATTGACCAAGGAACGGGGCAAGATAAAGGAACTCATATTGACAGAGATCAATTCCATCGTGGATATCAATGAAGTGCCTAAGCTTTCCGCTTTTGTCAATGCATTGAAGAAGACCAATCCAGAGGACAACTTTATTTTGGATTGTCTGGTAAAGCGTATCGAGATGGAACAGTTCACGGATACCAAGGCTGAAATTGAAAAGGAAAATTATATTAGGACCGTTGATTCCCGATTTAAAAAATTAACCCCAAATATTGTTGATTACAAAACAAGTAAGACAGATACCCGAATCAGTACCATCAGACATGGCTTCAATCTCCTAATACGGAACAAAGAATGGGAAAAGCTCAAAAGGGACATCATTAGGGAAAAGGATTTCTGCAACATCGATAATGATTCATTTGTAGATATCTTCACCCAATTCTTGACCCATCTTGATTCACAAGTGATTATTGACAAGATAGAACAGGCATTCAAAGAATTAAAAGTAGAGAAGAAATTCCGGAAACACTGTGAGGATATCATCCATGCCCTGAAGATCTATATCCTTAACATCGATGACTGTCTGGCCATTATCAAGACCTTTTGCAATAAACGACAAAACAATGAGCTTCAAAAGATAATAGATGATATCAGGCTATACCGGATTGAAGCACCGTTCGTGGCCAATTCATCAAATTATGGGGTGCCACAGAATAGGGAACGTGTACTTTTCATTGGTTGTAGAAAGGACCAGAAGTTTATATCCGAAATACCGGCCACTGTTGCAGAGGAGGAGAAAGTATCGGTATTTGAGGCCTTGTACGATCTGGATTTTATCGGTAACAACCAAGAGGCGCACCATTATCAGCTTGTCGATATCTCAAAACAGTACAATGGTACCGCAAAAAAAATGAAGAGCTTGCTAAAAACTCGTTCTATTGAAGGAAAGCCCTTGGTCAAAAAGGGGAAGACCTTTGCCGAATGGAGCAAGTCGGGCCGTCTCAATGGTAGGTTTACAAACGCTACCAAGCCTTTTTATGTCAGGAATGCGAAGGCATTGGACAACAATCAAAAAGATTATGCGGTGCTGCACAACCATAAGACCAGCAATCAGGGGGACGATGTCATAAAACGATTGGATATTATCCTAAAGGAAGGGGATTACAAGAAAGCACAGGATAAACTGAACGAATGTGGGCTGGCTTCAAATAAGCGTAACTATAATATATTGAAGCCTGAATCCCAAAGCCCTACGGTTATGACCATTCCGGATGATTATATCCACTATAATACCCCAAGGGCCCTTACTGTTCGGGAAATGGCCCGTTTGCAATCCTTCGATGATTCCTTTGTTTTTCAGGGCAAGCGCTCAACTGGTGGAAATAATCGCAAATCGGAACTGCCCCAATATACTTTGGTTGGAAATGCGGTACCCCCTTTGATGGCAAGGGCTGTGGCGATGGAAATTTTAAAAAATATCAAGTGAGAAAACTTTACAACGCCGAACAGGAAAAAATAAAGATCTTAACAAAATATCAAGTCCCATTTACCTTGATAGAGCCGACCGAAACTGGGTTGAAAAAGTCCATAATGGACGCCACAGGAACCGTACGCAGCTTTTTGGAGGAGGAGAATATCCATAATTATGAATCACAGCTGCAAGGACCGAAGTATAAAGTATTGATACCAGCTGTAATATATGACGGTTTAAAAACCATTAAATCTAAAGCTTCTCTTTACCGCCCTTTAACAAAAAATGGTGATCCCAGAATCTGGTTCTACGGACTGTCCAATTTTCAGAACCCAATGATTCAGGGCACTGAACATCATGGACGATTACAACAGGGAGGCACTGCACATCGAAGTGGACTTTTCCCTGACAAGCAACCGGATGGTATGGGTCTTGAACCATCTGATAAACCGAAGGGGCAAGCCCAAACGCATACGTATGGACAACGGCCCTGAGTTCATCGCTAAGCTAACGTCCCAATGGAGCGAGATGCACGGAATAGAGTTCAATTATATACAACCGGGAAAACCGACCCAGAATGCATTCGTGGAAAGGTTCAACGGCAGTTAGGAGGGGGACACTCAACAGGTTCATCTTTGAGGACATCGACCAAGTAAGGGAACAGGCACGGATTTGGATGGACGATTACAACAATTACAGGCCACACAAGGCCCTGGGATATGTGTCCCCAAAACAATATCTGGAACTTAATTCCTTGTGC
>NZ_JBSXNR010000076.1:0-12342 GCF_056857735.1 Flagellimonas sp. L-11 | reverse complement strand
TCCCATCGCCCTGACCCACTTCTCATTGCCCTTGGCGGATATCAATGCTGCCTCAAACTCTATGGGCGACCCATTTTCCATTGCCGAGCTTATGGCTTCCTTGACCCTTTCCCTGTGGTCCTCCCTGTAAAATTCAATGGCACCTTCCAGCTCCGGCCCATAGCTCAGTGGGTCGGTCCCATAAATTTGGTGCACCCCTTCCGACCATGTCAGCTTTTCATGGATCATATCGATTTCCCAGCCGCCTATTTTGGCCAATCGGAATGCATCGGAGACCAATTCCTGTAATTTTTTGGGTTCCGTGATATCTTTGGCCGTGGCGTAGACCACCCCTTCGTCCAACACTACCCTGCAGTGCCAACTGAGCCAGACCGGTTTGCCCGTTTTGGTGATGTAGCGGTTCTCGATCTCGAAGGTTTCCTGTCCCTCCGTTATCTTTTGGAGCAGTTCATTGGAAATTTCCCCGTCCTCTTCGTGAATGAACTTGAAGAATGAATTGCCCACAATATCGGTTTCAGCATAGCCCAGTATCTCGCACCCGGCCTTGTTTATTTTAAGGAAATTCCCACTGAAATCGAACAGGCAAATAAGGTCCGGCAGCGTCGCGAACAGGTACGTCAGATCCTCCTCCAATCGTTTGCGGTTGATCTCCGACCCCAAGTAATCCTCCAATCTGGACAGTACGGGAAAGTGCGCCTTGAACTGTTTTTCATTTTCAGGGGTGCCAACGGCCAATACGCCGACAATGGCGCCCCGGTGCTTTAGGGGAATGCCCAACACCGACTTTATCCCCGATCGTTGTGCCGCCTTTTTTCTGATAAAGAGGCCATTTTGGTCAATGTTGCCCCAGAGCACCGATTGCCCGGTTTCCCATACCGTGCCGGGCAAGCCTTCTCCAAATCCCATTTCCCTGATCTCCCTAGAGTGTTCGTAAAAGGTTTCCCCGGCCCCATCCTTCCCGTACATGGCCGCGAAGCGAAGGCTGTTTTTGTGGCTGCTCGGCAGCCAGACCTCGCAAAAAGTGAAATCCCCATGGTGGGTGACCAGCCTGCACACCTGTTCAAGGGAACTGCCCAGGTCTTCATTATCCTTGAAGGTGGTGCTGATCTTGGAGAGAAAATCCCTTTCGATCTGGGCATTTATTTTTGAGGAAACATCCCTTTGGATGGCGATATAATGGGAGACCCTACCTTGGACGTCCTTAACGGGCGAAGCTGCGATATTGATCCAGAACGGCGACCCGTTTTTTCGATAATTGGCAATGATGACCTCGCAGGGTTCCCCTTTGGTCAAGGTTTTGTAGAACCGTTCCAATTCATTTCTGTCGGTCTTTGGACCTCTCAGCATATCAGGGGTCCTGCCAATGACCTCTTCTGGGGTGTATCCTGTCATTTGGGTAAAAGCCCTGTTTACATAAACTATTTTTGGGCCTTCTTCTTCCAAAGGTCCCGAATCGGTGATCATAACGGCATCGTTGGTGTGGGTCACCACGCTCTCCAAGAGTTTTAGCTGCTGTTCCTCCTCAATTTGTGCCGTAATATCCTGGGCGGTCCCTTCAAACGAGAGTGGCTTGCCCCTACTGTTCGTGATTAACCTGCCCTTTTCGTGAACCCACTTGATTTTTCCATCGCCGCGAATTATCCTATGGACAAAATCGAGTTCTTGCATACCTTCCATAGCACTCCCTTGCTCTTGATCAAAAAGCAACCTATCATCTGGATGAATACTGTTATAAAAAGAATCGAAAGTGACATTGAATTTATCCTTTTCCTCACCCCAAATATGATAAACTTCGTCCGACCATAGTAATGTTCCCGTAGCTATATCCAGTTTCCAATATCCCAGTTTAGCAATCTGTGAAGCCCTTACCCGCAAGTAATCGGAAAAGGATTGCTCCTCCGAATTCATCGCTTGTGCATCTTCAATGTTTGTGGCAGTCACCATTATACAATCGCTGTCCTGAAAAAACACTTTCTGAAAAGAGAATTTACATTGTATGGGATTTCCCATCTTCCCAAAAACTATTGCCTTTTGAGACGAAGCTGTTTTCTTGGTGCCCAAATCAATGAACAATGCCGATGAACCCAGGTCACCATCGTCGGATAAAAGATCTTGAAATGAGAGCGATAAAAATTCATTTCGGGAATATCCATAGAGGTCCAAAGCCGCCTTGTTCACTTCCAAAATTTTCTTGCTATCCATTTCATGGACCCAAATGGGGTTTGGGTTATCATGGAACAATGGGCTATAGTCTTTCATTTACTTTTGGTGGGTTAAGTTTGTTTTGCCATGGAAAAATAAACAATATTTCTTTGTAAATGTTTATATCTAAAGCCTGAAAATATAGTGAAAACGGTCATTTTTCAACCAATTTATTTTAAATCATCACCTTAGAGCGATACCAATACCAGTATGAAGATCTTTTATATAAAAAAACAATTTTCGTTGATTGTTAAACATCATCGAATGATGACTTGTTTGGCCGGTCAAGGCCCCTTCAAGTTAAAATTTTCCGCCTCTTTTTCTTGCGTTTTATTATAGAAAACGACGGGGACAATAGGTTTATTTTCCTTAATCGTGGAATAATCAACAAATATTTACTCTGTTATATTTAAAGTAATTGGGTATGTTTCCCTTTACTATGATTGGACCGAACACAGTTCCATGAAATCGGCCCAAATTGAAATTCTTTACCATTAGATCGAACAACGGATCAAATTGAATTCCGCTTTTAAATGGCCAGCTGATTTAGCGCGTTCAAAACTCTTTGGGAATTTTTTGGTAAAGAGCCCAAGGATGTAAAAATGCAGCCTTTTTTAAATATTTTTGTTTCCCAAATGATAACCATGAAAAAAATAGGGGTGCTATTGCTGTTTTGTGCATCACAAATTTGTGCAGCCCAGGGCATAAAAGAGAAAAATACGGACGTTTTGCTAAAGGAGGGCATCTCCCAGTACAAGGCCCAAAACCTTGAAATGTCTTTGGCCTATGCCAACAAAGGGCTCGATCTTGCCCCGGATTATCACGATATCCGCATCCTAAGGATAAGGGTATTTCACAGGCTCAAGCGTTTAGGGGAAGCCATGGAAGACCTTCAATACCTTCTTCGCAAAGCCCCAAACTACTATGCCGTCAAAGACCTGGCTATAAGGCAAATGAGGTTGATGGAGCATAAAAAAGCATTGGCCCATTTAGATCCCCTTATGGCCATATACCCGGGAGAGGTGGAACTTAAACTCTTGAAAGCACAGTTGCTTTTTGAAAACGACTCCCTTGGGGAATCCAGAAAACTTGCACTGGAGCTCATTGAAAACGATGGGCTTAAGGGTGGGCAGCGATATCAGTTGAATACTATTCTAAGGGCCACGGTCAGTGATGAATTTGGCATGAACTACCAGTATTTCAGCTTTGGAAAAAACTACAACAGGGAGGATTGGCAAAATTTTATTTTTGAATACCAGCATAATTTCAAGAAGACGACCCTTTTGGGGCGGGTCACCCATTCGGACCGCGGTTTCGATAAGGGCCAACTGTACGAAATGGATATTTATCCGATCATAACGGAAAACCTATACTTTTTTGGCAGCTTGGGGGTTTCCTCTGGATCCTTGTTCCCGGATGTGAAAGCCAGTACTTCGGTGTTTTATGGTTTTATCGATGGATTTGAAGGAGAAACCGGGGCCAAACTACTGAATATCAACGGAAAAAACTATTTTACCGGGATTTTGGGCCTAACACATTATGTTGGGAAGTTTTACCTGAACCTTCGAGCTGCCGTTGGGCCGAGAAGGATGGAGCGAACGATTCAAAACTATCAGTTCAATACACGGTACTACTACAGCGGAAGTGACAATTATGTCTTTGTCAGGTTGAGCAGGGGCATCTCTCCCGATGAGAGCCCGCTTTTTGTCCAAGTGCAGGAAAACCCCGGATTGGATGCCTATTTTGTAGGAAGCGGGATTAACTTTCAGTTGGGACCGCACCATATCCTACGTTTGGATACAGGCCTGCTCTTCGAAGAAATTAACTCCGATACCAACGGCAGGCAATGGCTTTTGAATTTAGGGTATCGCTTTAGGTTCTAAGGGGCCGTAACAAAACCTTTTCGCGTCATCTTGCCCCAACCAGACTGTATGTTGAACACCATTTTTAAATAACCCTTAATGCTCGCATATACCAGGACCGGATGAAAAACGAACGGTTCCAGATAGGCTGCGAGCAGTAATTTAAAAATATGTTTGAAGTTGTTGTATTGGTTAAAATTGTTCACATACATAAATACAGCAGCTGTGGACATGATGCAGCCCAAAAGATAAACGACAGCGAACAGTTCCAGAGCAACTTTCCAATTGACCCAACCCATAAAGGCAGACAGCGCCAAATAAACCAATCCAACAAACTCAATTATGGGCGCCCCGAATTCAAAAACGACCCAATAGGGCAAAAAAACCGTGCCCATGGCCCTAAACCTTGGGTTTCCTATAAGTTTTGTATGGGTTTTCAAGGTCTCCCATAAGCCACGTGCCCATCGGTCACGCTGTTTAACAAAAATATTGTAGTTATCGGGTGCTTCTGTCCAACACAAGGTCAATGGCAGGTAAACTACCTTATAGGGCACTTTGAGTTTTTCCATATGCCTTCTCAAACGGACACACAGCTCTAGGTCCTCGCCTATGGTATTGGGATCAAATCCTCCGATTTCCATAAGCCGTTGTCTAGGATACATTCCAAAGGCCCCTGAGACCAACATCAGGCCATTGACCTCTCCCCAGGCCATTCTTCCCAACAGAAATGCCCTCATATACTCCACCACTTGTACCTTTCCCAAAAGGTTGGGCGGAAGGTTCAGTTTTCTCAACACCCCATTTTTGATGTGCGAACCATTTGCAATGCCTATTCCCCCACCACAGGCTACCACTTCCCGTTGCTCCACTTCCAAAAATGGGGTGACCATCTTGATTATGGCCGTCTCCTCGATGATACAGTCCGCATCCGTGCACAAAATCAATTCCGATCCGGCAATATTGATCCCGACATTTACTGCATCCGACCGTCCGCCGTTTTCTTTGTCCACTATAGTGAGGTTTTTATAGTGGGCCAGGGAACTTTTATAGATGTTCCTGACCGTTGCTGTCCTAATGGATCCACGGGGCATCTCGTTTTTTACAGGGACCAACTTAAAGCGCTTTATAAGCTTCTCAAGACTATCGTCATCACTGCCGTCGTTTACCACGATCAGTTCATAATACGGATATTTAAGCAACAAAAGCGAAAGTACATTGTCGATAATGGTCAGCCCCTCATTATAGGCCGGGGCGATGAGGCTGACATGCGGGAGGTCGGACGCACTGATCACTCCGCGAGAGCTTAAAAAAGTATTTCTTCGCTTGGATTTTAGAATCCCGATATTGGCAAAGATGATTCCCAAAAAATACACGGAAACCAAGGAGGCCCCATAAAAGAGAAAAAAATGGTCAGCTATATTTTTAAGAATGAATACTTCCATAACAATAACCGGTTTTAAAGTGCTATAGAGAAAGAGTAGGAATGGTATGGCCTCCCTTGGCCAAATATTTCAAGACCTGTTTCCGCTGTATCTTTGAAGGTATCCCATCCATGACCCTTACCAATCTCTCCGCAATGGCCCCATCCCTCACTTTAAGGCTGAGCAAACAATAAATCGCGGCCTTTCTGACCTCATAGCTCGGATGTTTGAGGTTTAAAAAAACATAATCAACCTCCGAGAGCAGGTAGAATTTTTTGATTATCCTGATTATCAATTCTATGGCATCCGGGTTCTTGGTCTTGTACGCCAAATGGAGGTATTCCACTTTGGGCTCCCTGCATACATCATGTAATTTTTCCACGATCTTGATCTGCTGCCAAAGACTGATTTTACGACTTAAGTATGGGAGGAACCTTAGACTATCCCACCCCAAAAAACTCACCAGGGCTATTTGCGCCTCCCGTCTCAAATAAATGTTTTTGTGGTCGCGATAAGCTGCAATTTGCTTTATGTACTGGTTTTGGTCCATTTCATAAATTTCCTTGATGCCCAGGGCTTTTTGAAATGGATCCCTTTTACGAAGTTTATCAATGGAGGCCCTATAAGGGGGTATTTGCCCGTACAGCCTTTTCAACTGGATGCGGTTGGAACCGCCCAAGGCCTGTTGGGTCCTGATCATCAACTGGATCAGAAACTGCACGTTCTCCGGCCTTTCCTCTCTAACACCTACTTTCCTCAAAGCCCTTTGCACATCAATGAAACTTGGTTTTTTACCGGTTTGGGGATATAGAAAATCACTGATCTTATCAGCAAAGACAGCCTCGATCAACTTTTTCCTGCGGTTTTTGCTCCTGCGCCATTGCGCCGCACACAATGTCAACAAAATATTGGCCACCAAAAAAAGTAGGAATATTTTGATGAAAAACTCCAGATTTCCAAACGGCATCGGCTTCAGATTTTATCTTCAATTTCTTTTAGGTCGACCGGATAATCAAAATAACCATCTATGGTGGTGAGTCGCGATATGCTTCTCTTTATCTTTTCCTGTCCCAACATTGTAACGACAAATAGTTTATCATATTTTATGCTCCCGTTCAATTTTAACACGTATTCCTGAGGACTGATGCCACGAAAAAGCAAATCGGTAACAACAACGTGAAAATGGCTCTGGACATCTTTGTCCTTAAATTCAGCCAACGATGCAAGGCAATGACAGTCGTACCCCTTGGTATGGAACATACGCTCCAATATTTTCCGCATCACCAGGTCCCCTTGTAACACTAGAACTCTTTTTTGCATATACCCTATAAATGAATGCACAAAATTAGAAAAGTATCCTGTTCGATCATCAACTAATTCAACTGAGGTGCACAATTGGTCAGAAGCGTAAAAAAAAAGCTCCCAATGGACCATTCCCGGTATACCAAAAGGCGGGCAGGTTTGTTAAACCTAGAACATTTGTTCACCAAATTGAAAAACATGGTCCGCGACCTACAGAAACCTTTTGTAAATGGTACTTTTGCCATCCAAACAAAAAACCAAACCAATTTCTTACATGTTGCCCAAAAAGAATACAGAGAAAAATCTATTCATCATATTGTTTCTCAACTCAATCTATCCCTTGAGCCCCAGTTTGAAAAATTATCTGGTTGAGCATCTAAAAAGCTGTTCCTTCGAAAAGAACGAACTTATTAGCAAGGCCGGGGAGGTTTGCAACCGACTTTATTTTATCAAAAAGGGAATGGTAAGAGGTTATTTTATATGTGATTCTTCACAAATAACAACATGGATAGACACTGAAGAAGAAGTTTTCACCTCGATTACCGGCTTTTTTAGAAATCAAAAGAGTGAAGAATACATCGAAAGTTTGGAAAAAACGCATTGCGATTATTTGGAATATGAGGACTACAAATACTGTTTGAACCATTTTCCCGAAATGCGGCACATTAACCGTATACTGCTCGAGGAATATTATATTTTGGCCGAACACAGGGTTTATTTGGCAAGAATTCCGAATGCCCGAAAGCGGTTGGCCTTTTTTATGCAATATATGAAGCCCCAGATCGTGAAGCGAATTCCCCGAAAGCATTTGGCATCCTATCTCGCCATAAGGCCGGAGACACTTTCCAGACTCATGAAGGAAATAAGCTGAGCCTTACTCCCAGCTTCCAATCCATAAAGGATTTCATGAAGGGAACATCTATAAAAGCAGGGGGACTTTCCAATCCCAATTTGCTGCTATTTCCTTTTATTTTTCCATATTATTTGTAGGAAAAGACCTCAAATTGATAAATATCAATTTGGCGAACGATTTTATCGAATAATAACTATAGCCTTGCCGTTTCCTCTGTGACAAATAAGAAAAATTGTACATGTTCGGATTGCCCTTGTAGGAAAAAATGGAAAATCCTTTCTAAAACCAAAATTAATTTTATGCCGAAATATCAAAGTATCGGCTAACCCTTAAACCCTTAACCCTATGATTTTAAAACCAAAAAAATTAATACTCGCACTTATACTGGTGTTTTCCGTTTATGTACAGGATTTAATGGCACAGAGCAGTAGGGCCAATACAACCCAAGAAGTATTGTCCAAAACTATTGAGAATGAAATCCTTTGGAGAAAAGCTGAAATAAGTCTAGATGAGGTATCAAAAATTTACCTACTGGACCATGGTGTGGTCCTAGATGTACCGGAATATTTCACAGTGAAGGGTATTCCAGTTCAAATCATTCAAAAGAACCAATTGCAAAGTGCTGGGAATTACCCCTTGATTAAAGTCCATACATTGAACATAGAGGAGGACAGGGTTTTGGTCCGTATGTATCTCTCACAAATAATTGGGGGTATTGAAAAAAACTCCAATGCCGAATTTCATTTTACCAAACAAAACTCTTCTTGGGTATTAACCAACAAACTATAGCAGTATGAAAGCAAATTTTACAAAAATCGGTATTCTTCTACTTTTTGGATTGCTTTTCAATTCTACCGATCTGTTGGCACAGACGAACAGAATTTTGAACAACGACCGATTAAGAATAGGAAACGGTAGCCAAAACTCCATTAATTCGGCTGGAAATATGGAACAGCCTTTTTATTATAATGGGTCTACCTATAGAAAGTTGACCTTCAGCACCTATCCATTGGATATTCAATGGGCCGTAGGAGGCGATGGTACGAACAATTGGAATACCGATGGATCTTTGGTCCTGAATCCCATATTCAATAACCAAACTTTTGATTATAGCAATTTTACGGTAACCAACCCCACCACAGGGGATGGATACGGACAAATAAAAACATCGGGCAATATCGACATAAATGGCCAGACCTTTTTGGTAGAAAACATTTATGAACTATTGCAACCCGAAGGCTATATAGGCATAAAGGTTAAAATCACCAATATTAGTGGATCCCCTGCATCCAATGTTAGGCTTTGGGTTGGAACCCGAGATGATTATGTGGGAGGTAGTGATCGTCCGACAAAAACCCGCGGAAATTTGATTAACGAAGAATTCGTTGCGCTGGATAATCAGGCAGATCAGGCAAAGGCCATAAAAATATCCACCTCAGAGGAGGCTATCCTATTTTTCAGTAATTCGGATAGGGCTTATTCTACTATCAATAGCTGCTGTAGTTTTAACAATGCCACTAATCAAGACCCGACAACGAATCTTATAACTGAAACTGGGGATGGTTCTTATGCCCTTTATGTTCGTTTCGATGACTTGGGTGTTAATGAAAGTGATGAGCTAATTTGGTATTACGGGGCCGGTACTTTGCCCGAAATCGATGAAATAATCGCACGAGTGGCAAGTGCTGCCATTGGGGCCTTTGATAATATTTCCTATGCATCCGCCGATTATGCGGCAACCACGGCAGAGGCAGGAACGGGGTACTATGTATTGGTACCGGATGAATCCACTGCTCCTACCGAGGCCCAGATAAAAGCCGGTGTGGACTATAACGGGGTATCTGTAATAACTGCTGAAAATGCCGCTATGCCCGCAGATATAGAACACGTTTTTAATCTAACGGGACTTGCTGCATATACGGATTACGATTTTTATTTTGTTTCCGAGTATTTCAATGGAACGGACAATGTTTTCACCGAGATTATAAGCGAAGACCTGCATACTAAGGAAGCGCCTCCAATACTAAATTCCTTCACGCCCGAAACGGCTGCCTATGAGGAAACGGTGACCCTAACAGGTGCCAACCTCTTGACCACAAGCGGCGTTACCATTAACGGAATTAATGCATCATATAATGTGATCGATTCTGAGACCGTTGAAATTACCGTTCCAAATGGTGCAGAGGACTTTTATATTGAATTGACCAATGAAAGTGGTACAAGTTCCATAGAATCCGAAATATCCGATACTACGGGGAACTGTAGTACAGGATGGTACGGAGCATGGCAGACAATCACACCTGTGGAAAATGGTATTTTAAATACGGTTACCTTAAAACTGGACAATACCGATCCTAATAATGACTATGATTTGTTTCTTGAACTACATGAAACGGATAATGATCCAGCTTCTGCCAGTCCTGGTGTAAAATTTAACTCTTTGCTGGGGACTTCAGAGACGATTACCATGTCAGCAAATACTCCGGCAAACGAGGTGCAGTTTACCTTTTCTTCCAATTTGGAGTTGGTGGCCAATGTGAGCTATTATGTTGTTTTAAAGGAAGCTCCGGGCAATCCTTCGGGAACTGGTTTACAACGAGTATATAAGCAGTGTTCCGGTAGTGGAACCACAGATGGGGGAGCAGGTAACCAGTTTGGCAGGTTGTACTACAAATTTACGGTCAGCCCAATTTTAAACGTTAGTAATCCACCGACCGATATTTCTATTTCACAGAATACGATCCAAGAAAATAATGTTGCCGGTCAGGTAGTAGGGTCTTTTAGTACTTCGGATGCAGATGTAAGTGATACTCATGACTATGCCATAGTATCCGGATCCGGTGATACGGACAATGCTTCTTTTACCATTAATGGAGGTAATTTGGAAGCGGTCGAGGTATTTGACTATGAGACTAAAACTTCCTACTCGATAAGGATTTCCACTAAAGACCCAGAAGGAAATAGTTTTGAAAAGATCTTTACGATCAATATACTGGATGATACGGATGAGGACGGTGATGGCATAAACGATGCTACTGACAATTGTGTCAATGTTGCCAACGCAGATCAAACCGACACGGATTCTGACGGCATGGGTAATGTATGCGATGATGACGACGACAACGATGGTACACCGGATGATGAAGATGCCTTCCCGAACGATACCGATGAGGACACCGATACCGATGGTGACGGAACGGGCGACAATGCCGACGAGGACGATGACAACGACGGAACCCCTGACGATGAGGACGCCTTCCCGAAAGACCCCACCGAGGATACCGATACCGATGGAGACGGTACGGGCGACAATGCCGACGAGGACGATGACAACGACGGAACCCCTGATTCCGAGGACGCTTTCCCTAAAGATGATTCCGAGGATACCGATACCGATGGTGACGGAACGGGCGACAATGCCGATGGGGACGATGACAACGACGGTACTCCCGACTCCGAGGACGCCTTCCCGAAAGATGGTTCAGAGGACACCGATACCGATGGTGATGGAACCGGAGACAATGCCGATGGGGACGATGACAACGACGGCACCCCTGATTCGGAAGACACTTTCCCTAAGGATGATTCCGAGGATACCGATACCGATGGTGACGGTACGGGGGACAATGCCGATGGGGACGACGACAACGACGGTACCCCTGATTCCGAGGATGCCTTCCCGAAAGATGATTCCGAGGACACCGATACCGATGGTGATGGAACCGGAGACAATGCCGATGGGGATGATGACAACGACGGCACCCCTGATTCAGAAGACACTTTCCCTAAGGATGATTCCGAGGATGCCGACACGGACGGAGATGGAACCGGGGACAATGCCGATGATGATGCCGACAACGATGGTATTCCGGATTCTGAAGACGCTTTCCCGAATGACCCTAACGAAGATTCCGATATTGACGGGGATGGTGTTGGCGACAATGCCGATACGGACGATGACAATGACGGCGTAACCGATACCGATACAGACGGGGACGGCCTAGGGGACAATGTTGATACCGATGATGACAACGATGGGGTTCCAGATGACGGGGATGACTTCCCCACCGATACCAATGAAGATACCGATACCGATGGCGATGGAACCGGTGACAATGCCGATACAGATAATGATGGTGATGGATATTCCGACGAGGTGGAGGAAGCCGAAGGCACCGATCCTACGGATGCATCCGGATTCCCATTGGACACGGACGACGATGGCATTCCCGACAGTAGGGACGATGACGACGACAATGATGGCGTTGCGGATGTGAATGATGCTTTCCCAACAAGTGAAGAACCTTCATTGGTGCCGGCACAGGCCTTTACACCAAATGGCGACGGCAACAACGATGCCTGGATCATACCGGGGATAGACAACTATCCAAATAATGTGGTGAAAGTCTATAACCGATGGGGACATGAGGTATTGACCACCAGATCATACAAAAATGACTGGGAAGGCTTCTACAAGGACAGAAGTGAAAAACTTCCCGCAGGTTCCTACCTATATGTCATCGACCTAGGGGACGGCAACGCTCCATTGCAGGGCTGGATTTTCATCAACTATTAATACCAACAGAACAAAAAACACCATACAAAAACGATGAGACTATTCAATAACATACAATTACTGGCCCTGTTCCTTGTGCTTTCCCTCTCGGTAAGCGCACAGCAGGACCCCAACTATACCTTTTAC
>NZ_JBSXNR010000075.1:0-20937 GCF_056857735.1 Flagellimonas sp. L-11 | reverse complement strand
CCTCGGACCGGAACTTTGCCGCCGGCTTCCTTCAGATTCCACCTCGCGGTGGACACCCTTGCCCTTGGCTAATGATAGGTAGCTATCAACCCTCATAGCGGACTTTCACCGCCTAGTAATACGTCATGCACGGCGCACCACAAAAAAAACCAGAAAAAATTAATTTTCTGGTTTTCAATAATTTATGGTTTAATTTGTTGCTAAAAAAACCATTTCTGTCGGGGTGGCAGACTTAGCCACAAACAAACAACATATTGTTAATCAATATTTTACATCAAATTCTTAAATTTTGCACACCTGATTGCACAACAAAACCATGAAAAGAACTTCGGAGATATAATTTGCTCTCTTTTAGTTTCATTAAGATACAAAAATTGTAGAAACAATTTAATGATTGCCTCACAATGGTCGATTCTTTCAGTGATGGTATTTAGGATGTCCAAAACTTAGAATAACATTCATCCTTCACAAGATAAGACTCCTTAATTTGAATTGATTTCGTAATTTGAAACATATTATTTACAGTAAATGGCCCAGCATACCCTCAAGAATCTAAAAAATTTAGATGAAAACCGTAAAACTGATTCAAGGAAAACAAAATGGGGATAATGTTATTATCATTAACTTTTATGCCAATGAAACATTGGAAAACCATCTTATTCAACTAAAGGAGTTGAATAGAGACAATTCAAACGGCAAATTCTATATCAAGAACACAGGCCAGAACCTAAATCTTGTATTCAACCATATGCGCAAGATAAATTGCTATGTGGACTATACCGAATTAAAACAAAAGCAAACTGATAAACCTAAAAAGAAAGTAAAACTATATTTACCGCCCATTGATTCTCTGAACAAACAAAACTTGGATAGGTTCAGGAAGTGGTTGGAGGAAAAGAGATTGAGTCCCAACACTGTGAACACCTACGTTGAGGTTACCAATTTTTTTCTCAGGTACACCATCTTGAAAAATTCTAGAAGCCACTCAAGAAGGTTGGTCGAATCCTTTAATTATGAATTCATCGTACGAGAAGGAAAATCCATATCCTATCAAAACCAATGCATCAACGGCATAAAGAAGTATTTTTTGTTCAAGGGCATCGATATTGGTTCGTTAAACCTAACCAGACCAAAGAAAGAGAAAAAACTTCCTGTTGTCCTGAGCAAGGGGGAGGTAAGGTCCATCATCGATGCCACCCACAACCTAAAACATAAAACACTTTTGTCCCTCATCTACTCTGGAGGACTAAGAATAGGTGAAGCTATCAATCTCAGAATTGATGATGTTGACAGTAGTAGAATGTTGATACACATAAAGGGCGGAAAAGGAAAAAAAGATAGATACACATTACTTTCAGGCAGTTTTCTTGAGATTCTTCGGGAGTATTACAAACAGTTCAGGCCTAAAGAATATTTGTTTGAAGGTCAAAAAGAATTAAAATATAGTGCCAGCAGTGCACAAAGCGTTTTAAAAAAAGCTGTCATGAGTGCGGGAGTACGGAAAAAGGTTACTCTTCACACGCTAAGGCACAGTTTTGCTACACATTTATTGGAAAGTGGAACCGATATCCGTTATATCCAAGAACTTTTGGGGCACAATAATCCTAAGACCACCATGATCTATACTCATGTAACCGAGAATAGTATCAAAAATATCAACAACCCATTTGATGACCTTTAATTATCTTTATATTGCATACCGAGAAAATAAAATATGGCAACTATACTGAAAAATAATTTGCAGAACTTGGGCATAGCCAACCAAATTGGCGGTATATACACAACAAAGTTCAGCATATAATCAAGTTAACAGAAATATTAAACTTAAGTATATTAATTTCAAAATCAAATTTTATGAAAGCATTAGTTTATCATGGCGATCACAATATCGCTTTAGAAGAAAAAGCAAAACCTTCTATTATTAAGCCATCCGATGTAATTGTACGAGTTACGAAGACCACCATTTGTGGTACGGACCTCGGAATTTATAAGGGTAAAAACCTTTATATGCAAGACGGAATTACTCTTGGACACGAAGGTGTCGGAATTATAGAGGAAGTAGGAAGCAGCGTAAGTCAATTCAAAGTGGGAGATAAAGTTATCATTTCCTGTATATCTTCTTGTGGATCATGCGAATACTGTAAAAAACAACTCTACTCGCATTGTAAAGATGGCGGATGGATTTTAGGACACATGATAGATGGTGTACAGGCTGAATATGTAAGAATTCCACATGCAGACAATAGCCTTTACAAAATACCTGATACTATCAATGATGAAGTAGCGGTAATGATAAGCGACATTTTACCAACAGGACACGAAATAGGCGTTCAGTACGGAAATGTAAAACCAGGTGACGCTATCGCAATTGTTGGTGCAGGACCTGTGGGAATGTCTGCTCTTTTAACAGCTCAGTTTTATTCTCCTGCGATCATTATTATGATTGATTTGGATGATAATAGATTAGAAATGGCTAAGGAATTAGGAGCTACCCATGTTATTAATTCGGATAGTCAAAACGTTTTAGAAGAACTGAAGAAAATTGTAGGAGAAGATGGTGTTGATGTGGCTATTGAAGCGGTAGGTATTCCACCCACTTGGAATATATGCCAAAAAATAGTAAAACCAGGAGGAAACATTGCTAATGTGGGAGTCCATGGAGCAAAAGTAGATTTTGAAATTCAAGAACTTTGGATAAAAAACCTTACGATAACCACTGGGCTTGTCAATACAAACACCACCCCAATGCTTATCAAAGCAGTTGCAACCAATAAGTTACCTGTAAAAAAATTGATTACGCATCATTATAAACTTTTCGAAATTGAAAAGGCTTATGATGTGTTTTTGAATGCTTCTAGAGAAAAAGCAATGAAGATAATTATAGATGTAGAATAATACTTCTGCTAACAAAGTGTATAGTTAATGGCGGTTTAATGCTGTAATTCAAGGTTTTAGCATTTAGTAACCCAAGTGTTAAACCGAAAGTTAAGTGCTTCAAAATCCGCCACTAACCATACACAAACACGTTACCAGCAAGTTGAAAAAAACAGTACTACAAATATTGATATTATTACTGTCATTGAGTTCAATCGCTCAAATTGATGGAAAGTTCAAGCACAATATTTGTGAATTTGGACCGAATTGCTTTGTATATAAATTCAATAAAAATGGAACTTTTGAATATCAATATCATCAGGACATTTTAGGTACTGGAACATTAACTGGTACGTATAAAAAAATTGGAGATACTCTAAAATTAAATCCTAATAAAGTTCTGTACTCTGCAAAGTCTAAAATCATCGAGAAAGAATACAAAAATTCTGATTCGACAAAAATTGAGATAAAATTTCAACGATTGGCTGAAAAAGGAAAAACTGACATAGAAAATTGGGATTGGTATGTGTCTATTAATAATGGAGAATTCATTAAGACTAACGAAAACGGAGTTCTAACTATTCCAAGAGCTAAAATTGAAAAAATTGAAATTAAGGATATTTTAAAAATGGAAATTGGAGATGATTTTCTAAAACTGACCGATTCTATTTTCAGACCAGAAACGGATAAAAATTATATTGAGATTTTTGCTTCAGAAAGTGAAGAGACTGGAGACATTGCAATATTGGATTGGATGACAAAGACTTTAGTTCTTAAAGGGAGAAAATTATATCCTCTGACTTTTGAGCCAGAAGTTGGATTTTTAGGACAAGAAAAAACATATTATAGAAAAATTGAATAAAAACCAGCTGGTAACACCGGTAACCGTTGCACAAGCCTCTGATTTCAGAAAAACAGACTTCAAATAAGCCCTTTTAAGGGGCTTTTTATTTTTAAGCCAACCTATGGAGCATTGTTTTTCCGGGCCATGAAGGGCCCAAAACAGCTTTTGGAACGCACTTTTTACCAAAATGGTCAAGGCGGACGTTCCCACGCCACTTTTCAACCGTTTTTGTTCGAACTTCAGATATTTCTTGAGATTATAGGCCATCGCTGAGAGGTGCATCACCTTGTTGGCCTGTGCGAGCCCTATTGTGTTTATTTTTCTGAGCCCCATGAACTGGGTCAAGGTACCGAATACCGGTTCCACGGTGCTCTGTCGCTTGCCCTTCATGTACCTGCCCTGTGGACTTTCCACCCTTTGGATGTTGCGCTCGTACTCCGCCCTAAAGTAGGTGACGCTGAACTTCTTTTCCTGTGCGCTCCTGCCCAGGCACTGTTCCCTGATCGGGCAGCCCGTACAGACCTTCTTGCTGGCCCGGTACTCCTTCTTCTTGGTCCCCGTACGGTAATCGTTGAACTCCTTGGTGAAAGGTATCACCTTCCCTTGGGGGCAAATGTAGTGGTCCGACGTTTCAATATACTCGAAGCCCGTTGGCCTGCCCTTGTAGGTACCGTGCGGGGGAATGAAGCTTTTCAGTCCCATCCCCTCCAGAAAGGCATAGTTCTCACCGCTACTGTAACCTGTATCGGCCACACAGTTCTCCCAGACCAGCCCCTGTTTCCACAACCTCCTTTGCAAGCGCTTTACGATATCGGGCAGCTGCTGGTTGTCCTTCCCATCGGCATGGTACGCCCTGATGTCCGTTATCACGTGGTGGGCCGTATCAACGCTCAGTTGGCCCAGGTAGTTCAGCTTTCTCGCCTTCCCGGGCTTGACGCTTATCCTTGCATCGGGGTCGGTGGGACTGTAATGGGTCTTGTTGCTGGTATATTTAGAACCCTTGTTCCCCGCCCCCGGACGTTGGTCCTGGTCCTTCGCCCACTTCTTGTTGCGTGATGAGATGGCGCCGAGTTCCTGCCTGTTGGCGGCAATACCCCGCTGGCCCTTGTCAGACCTGTCCCCCTTGCTCTTTCGGTGCGGCTTTTCCCTGTCCATGGCACTGATGTGGCGAACCTTGCGCAAGTGGGACTCCAATTCCTCTTCGGGTACCTTCAGCTCCAGGGTGTCCATACTGGCATTGGCCTTTACCGGCGCAGAATCGATGGCCTGGGTATGGCCGCTGACCATTCCCCGTTCAACGCACATGGACAGCACCTTGGTGAACACTTCCTCGAACACCGCTTCCGGAAAGAGTTGGCGTGTCCTGCTTATCGTACTGTGCCATGGCAGCTCCTCGTCGATATCGTAACCTATGAAAAATAGGATGTCCAACCGCATTGAACAATGCGCGATGAGATGGCGGTCGCTGATGATGTTCTCCAGATAGCCCACCAGACAAAGCTTGAAAAAAACCACCGGGTCGATGCTCTTCTGACCGCTTTGCCCATAATATTCCTTGGTGAGCGGATATAGAAAATCCAGGTCCAACGCACCCTTTAATCTCCTGTAAAAATTGTCCTTGGGGATGCGTTCGCTGAGCTGGAACCGGGCGAACAGCTTTTCTTGGTAATCCTTTTTTCCCTGCATACCCCAAGTTACGATCCATTCCCGGATCGGCAATGATCATCACGGGTTTTTTTCGCTAACTTGTGCAACAGGCACACCGGCTATAGTTCATTTGTAAGCTCCCCTTAAAATCGAACTGTTTGAAAATATAAGAACAAGAACCCCAAATCTTACCTTCTACTTTTGCGCATGGATCCTATCGGGTTTTTGTAGTGATTCCGGTAGATAAGCGTGAAGCAAAAACACGATAGGGCGCAACCTACTTTTTTGTTCTCAGTAGCCCATGTCCTCACCTGTGCCCCTTGCCTTATCAACACCCCTACCTAGAGCTTTGATGATCTTGGCAGCTATTTGTACCTTATTGGTCGGAATACTGGGAGCTTTGACACCCATCGTTTTAAGTAGCTTGAAGGCCATGTGCTTTTCCTTGGTGGGCAATCCCATAACCTTGGCAAAGAACTTCCCAGGTTCTTTGGCATGGGCCTTTCTCCCAACATAGGATTCCACATAGTTCCTTTTGAAGCCCGTTGTTTTATCAAAAGTCTTTTCGGCTGCTTGGTAAAAACTGTCCCGATCAAATCCCCTTTTGACCGTCTTTCCGTTCAGCTCTACTTCCGAGGCCTTGTGCTTGGCCATGGGGGAAAGGGTATAGGTGTTCGTCACATCCCTTCTGCTGACAATGATATGGATATGGGTCTGTGGCCCCTCTTTTTGCATCCCTGCGGCCACCAATTGCCCGTTCTGTTTGTGTGGGGCCATTCTTGTTTGCTCTGCAATCCTCTTTTCAAGCTCTTTGACATTCCCGATGGATTCGCCCCGTTCCACTTTCCGTATCTCGTTCCTGAGCCTTGCTATTTCCCCTCGGTACGGTGCATTCTCCTGAACCTGTTTGTCAAATCCCCGATAGGTGCGCTCATGCTCTATCTTGGCATAATATTTCAGGTTCTCGGCCTTGACCTCCTGGTTGCGATGGAAACTCTTGGCATAATCCTCCATGAGTTTCCTTGTATATTCCCTTAGCATATTTGGGTCATTGCCGATGGCCTGTAACTCCCTTTTATTGGGACTGACGACTATGGAATAGAATTTCGGGTCTTTCTGTCTTAATTTGGCCGTATTGGCATCTATTTCCTCGATGACCGTTTGAGGGCTTACGCTATCATTTTCTTGGTCAAAGAATTCCTCCCTCTGTTCGGGCAACCTGTCCTCGTTTTCCTTTTCCAGATAGTCCACATAGTTCCCTACACTGGAGTTATAGGTACTGCCCATTTTCTGTGCTGAGATGGTAAGGTACATGGCCGTTATCTTAATTGATATTTCAGGCTTTCAAAATCCCCGATACCCATATTGATTTTTAAATAGGGCTTTCCCATCATTGGCTCAACCTTCTCCACATTTTGGAGGATTTCATTGCAGTGCTTTTTATATTCTTTGAATTCTTGCAGCATTCTCTCGTGATCCACTTTTGGAACGGTGTTTCTAGGCTCCAAAAAATCCATTCGCTCTTCCTGAATCTGGACTGGTTCCCGTCTCGGCTTCCTCCCATCTTTTACATAGGCCTCGTAAAGAATGAGTACCATTTCATAGGTGGGCCGGATACTGGTCTTCTCCATGTTCTTGATAATGGCGATGAGCCTATCGAATTTTTTCATCATCTGACGCTCCAACTTTTTGATACTGTCAAGGACAATCTTTGTTCCCTCTCCAAAAGGGTCAAGGTTGTTCTCCTTGAAGTATTGCATCATTCCATCCAATACCTCACTATGCGATTTGCTGAACCTTTTGGAATAGCTCCGAAAACGAGTGGCCGTTTCTTTCTTTACGGTGATATTGGAATAACCACCTGTCCCTTTCTTTGTTCTGACATTTGTTGATTGCTTTTCCATAGGTGCGATTTTGTTTTTTCGTCAAATTGCGTCAATTTTTTCGTCAAAAATTTCCAGTGTTTATTGGGCCTCCGAGGGCATTTACTGTAGATTTCGGAAAAGTCTACTGTAGCCCCAGATTTTGTACAGTATTTCAAAATCTGTTCAATTCACTGGTTTTCAACTTGTTGAAGACCCGAAAACAAACGTGATGGCGCAATTTGCGCATCACCCTCTTGCTATTCCATTTCGTCCCGCTCGCGGGACAAAATTCCATACAATCTGCTTCCTGCCCAGATTGCCATTTCAGGGAAAATAATTTTCCGATATGCTATTTTTCGATGTACAGGATTATCGGCGAAAGTCAAAAATTGGATAATCCCGTTTAAAATTTTGGTGCTGAATTTCAGCGAAGTAAAGATACTGTTTTCAACCTTTTGGGCATAGAAAAAGCCCTCATTTAATAAGGGCTTGTTTGGTGTTATTTGGTGTTTCAAATATTGAATACAAAGGTATAGGAATAGAGGTTCCGTATGGCTTCCTCGTCAAGCATCCTGTCCAAATTGGTATGGTGCTTGGTGGCGTAGTCCATCAAATCCTTGCCGTATTTCCTTTTCACATCTTCCTTGGAATCGGCAAGCAACCGCTCTTGGGTCTCTTCGCTCAAATCGGTAAAATTCAGATAAATCATAACATCCCAATTTTAATATTAGTATTCTATGAGTTTTCCAAATAAAAGCTGGAAGTTTTTATGGATTATTTTTCCCTATCAATACACCCCGTCCATTTGCGGGGGGTGATATTGAAGGAAAAAATAATGGTTAGGAGGCTTGTCTGTAAACGCTGATGTATGGGGTCCCCCGATTGACCACCGCGAAAACACGGGCTATCAGTTTGTTTCTTACTACATTCAACGTACTCATTTTGTTTTTCCCCTCTTCTGTCCTTCTTTCATAGTAGCGTTTCATTTCTGGATTGTACTGTATTGCGGAGGCTGCGCACATGTTCAGTATGGCCTTAAGTTCCTTGTTGGCAAAATGCGATACCTTGGAACGTCCCTTGATACTTGTTCCCGATTGATGTGGAAATGGGGCCACTCCACAATAGGATGCGAACTTTCTCCAGGTGTGGAACTTTGTGAACCTATTGGTGTAAATGATCACCAACATAGCGGTCATTGGTCCAACACCTTTGACGCTCGTAACCAATTTGAACAGGTCACTGAGCCCTTTGTCCTCTTTGATGATTTCCATCATCATCCGCTCCAATTTATGAATCTCACCTGTAAGGGTGTCCAGCATTTTGTTCTGTATTTCGAAGATTATGTTGTAGTCCTTGCCATTGAGGATCCTTTTCTGCTCCTTTAGTGTCGTCTTGTAGCCGGCCCTTTGCTTGATCAGCTTTGATCGCAATGAGAACATCGTCCTTAATTTTCTGATCTGCACATCGGCGACCTTTGAAGGTTGGATTTCCTCTCTCAGGCGATATGCATAGAGAGCAATCCGCCTTGCATCGACTTGGTCGTTCTTTCCTCGGGCAATCCCCAATGAGCGTTTGATTTCCAGCCCTGCAACTATATGACAGGGCAGTTTCCTTTCCCCAAAAAAACCGGAAAGGCCACGGGAATATAACCCGGTATGCTCAAAAACAAACAGGACATTCTCTTTTTGGAACCGGCTCCTCTTATACGCCCAGGCCACCAATTTCTTAAATCCGTTGGGGTTGTTTTCAAATCTATTCCTGTCACCTGTGGAATGGATGTGGGCATCCAATGTCGATTTGCTGACATCGATGCCAATGGTCTCTTTGATTTCCATAACTCTTTATATTGTTTTGAATGGTTACGTTGACTAAAACCTTTAACAGGAGGTTCCTAAAATTCTATATGGTCCTTGTAACCGTGTTAAGAGAGAATGGGGACTAATACTAATCAAGGCCCTAATGGACTAGTTTGGCAAAAAGTTCACCCCATTCTCTTTTTGATTACTACCAAAGTTATCCACAAAAAAGGAAGTTGTGAGTCTCCCCCAGACCCCCTCTTTTCAACATCATGAACAATGGTATTTAATAAAGAATCTAATCTAAAGGCTTGGTAACATCAGCGTATCGTTTACGAAGAACAACCGCAGTTCGTCCAACGGAAAATCGGTAACGCCATAACCGTGCCTTTCCAATACGTTGTCATTTCCATCGCTGTAAGTGATTTCGGCTTCATAGCCTGAAGTTTCCTGTTTTTCCATTGACAAGCGTTTGAAGTCTATGGTTACCCATCGGCTTCGGTGCTTCAAACTTTTGGCAATCACGGATGCATCGGTAATCAACCAATAGCAGTCCGCCACGCTCGCCAAATATTTCAGCCCGTCCGTGTATCGGGTTCTTAATAGCGGAATGAAATAGTACATTTCCGTTCCCGTAAAGTATCGCAGTTCCGCTTGGATTTTGTTAACTTATGTGTTCATTGTTCTAAAATTTTATATTTGGATAATGAAAAGAGGGCACACACTAATTGAAAACTGGTTTAAGTGCCCTCTTTCTTTTTTGATGTTACTTGTCGCCTTTGCTTCCCAACAATAGGACTTCATCGGCTACCACTTCGGTTACGTAGCGTTGGTTGCCATCATCGGTGGTGTAGGTTCTAGTTTTCAATTTCCCCATGATGCCCACTTCCTTGCCTTTTTCGACATATTTTTCAACAATTTCGGCGGTCTTTCCCCAAGCGACAATGGTATGCCAATTGGTGTCCGTTTGCTTTTCGCCTTTGCCATCCTTGTAATACTCATTGGTCGCCAATGAAAAGCGAGCTACTTTCTTTCCGCTTTCAAGGTTCGTAATGGTCGGTTCTTGTCCAACGTTCCCGATTAACTGTACATGATTTTTAATAGTACTCATAACTTAAAGATTTAAAAGATTAATAATTTCCCTTTTCAATTGTGATTAAATTTTAAGGGGTGTTTGTTTGATTTCATTCGTGCGTAGCACAATGGATAAAGTGGGTTTTGTCAAGACTTTCGGTGAAAAATCAGGAGTGTCTGCGACGTAGTAAATCCCTTGGGATTTCAAGGAAGTAGAAACCTTGTTTTTTGCCAGAACCTGTCTTGGTCTTGACAAGTTCCATAGGGGCATTAACAATTCTTTTAGACCATTTGCAAGGAAGCGTACGGGAAGTTAAGCGCGTGCGGCAAATAGGGTTTAAATTAGAATTGGTTATGTCCTGCCTGCTTTTCGATGCCCCGAAAAGCAACAAAGGCTTTATCCATTATAAACCCCTTAAAATGTGTAAGACAGTGCTTCGGTTTTCCGTTGGGAAGCGGACTCAATCCTCTTTTTAGCTCGAAAATGAAGCGTTCCTTCCCAGTCTGAGATTTTTCAGGGCGGGAAGGGCTAGCGGAATGGAAAGCTAAAAACGGGGATTGTGTCTAAGATTTTTAGTGAAGCTCTTTTCCTGGAATGAAGTACAACGAAATGGAAGGGAATGTGCTGAGCGGGTTATAGGAAAAGTATAGTAGATTCATTATTTTTATTCTTTGAAAGTCTAATGGTATCATTTGCAATCAAATGGACCGTCAAAAATTCGGTCAACAGATTTTTAAAGCAAGGTTAAAACCCATAAAATAGGGTGATTGAGGAAGTAGGTTTAAATACTGTCGAGGTCACTAAATGGTATTTTCTACAAATCGAGTAGGGAGTCCCATTTTTTTATTTCCTTCAAATTGCCTGAAAACGAACGGATTGCACCAAATATCTCATTGACCCGAAAAGTTTGAACCAGCTTATTTTTGAAATCATACCTAAATCCGTCTGGGAAGACCATATATTGGATGACCCGTTAAGTTTCCAAATCCCCTAACTTACACAATTACCGTAAGTTACAAGCATAATCAAGCGTCATTTTCACCGATTTTTTGAAGTTTGAACTATTTATTCCCTCATTGCTCAATCTTGCCTCCAATTCCCTTTGCTTTGTCTTAAGTTCCGGCATAAAAAGGTCGTACTGTTACCTTGTAATCTTGTTCAGTACCACATACCTTCTTTCCAAAGTGTTTATCTGTTCTTCGAGCTTTGCCAATTCACAGGTCAACCGCTTTTGGTCCTGGAGTGTTTCTTGGTTTTTATCGATCAATGTGTCGTGGATAATATCCGTCAGGGGTTCGATATACTTTTGTCAGCTAAGGTATAATTGCCCAACAAATTCAAAAACTCTTCATGGAGCTTTTTGAAACTCTTGTTTTCCTTGCTGCCCTTACATCTGTTCTTATATTTTTCCTCACGGTAAATCCAGTATAAGGTGTTCCACAGACCGAAGACCTTACAAACATTTTCATTGGCAGGTTTTCATCCTCAAAAGAATACCTTCTGAGAGATTCACCCACGTGAAGTAAATTATGGAGTTTAAGAAAGACCTCTTTTGATATGAGGTCCTCATGCTTTCCTTGGAGCACATGATTATATAAATGATCATACATTTGTACTTAGCCCTGCACCGTATTGACACCTAAATCCCATCCTGACCGCTGCATATCCTTTTTTTTCAAGGGTTAAAATGGCCCAAGAACATGATACCCAAATGTAATTCAATATTAAGTAATTGAGATTATACGATTAGGAACATTGGAAATCCTAAGAGATTTCCGATCCTTTATTCTTTTTCCCTTTCCACAAAAGAGCGCCTGACAGGGCGCCGCCTTCCATGACCAAAACACAATGGCTTCTTGTAGGGAAACAACCAATTTAACGGAATGGAGTAATCTTTTTGGTAGCGATCCAGAGGATGTTGATATCAAATTGGGAACAAACACACTTTTTTTTCATACTCCTATACTGTGACATTCCTGGATGAGCCGGATGGTTGAGGCCACCAAAAAGCGAAAATTTGAGCCATTCAATATTTGGTGGTAATGATTTGAAATTCAGATTTTTGTGTTGTGATAGAAGGTGCTCAATTTATCCGGGGAGAGTAATATAGTAGGTCCGGCGTTTCCACTATGTAAATGTATAAAATAATATGATTCCCCTTTTCACACAGTATTAAAAGATTCGTTCTAAATCAAACTAAAGTAATACCCTATATTTGGTTACAAAACCCACTTAAAATGAATCCACAATCTTCAATAAAAACCCTTACAATAGATGACTTGGTGGGAATCATTGGAGATATACCACAGGAAGAAAATGGATTACATGTTCATTTATCAAAAAATAAGTTTAAAGAAATCCCTATAAGTTATCCTTTTAGAGGAAATTCGTATGCTTTTTTATTGGTGGTTAAAGGAAGTTTGAAAATCCAATTTAATTTATTGGGATATACTATAAAAAATGCTGAGATAATAGTCGTAAATCCACAAACGGTCACTCATGTTCAAGAAATGAGTAAAAACCTTGAAATCGTCATCATTAATTTTAATGTTGATTTTGTGTTGAGAGGCGCTATTGGTAAAAATGACATTGATACTTTAGATATTTTTACAGCCAATAGTATTCCTAAATTAAAATTGTCCAAGGAGGATTTACAAACGTTTATTTCTGTTTCAAAATTTTTGGAAAGAAAAAATAATCGACTTGGAAAAAACAACCCATATAATAGTGAAATAATAACGCACTGTTTTAACTTATTAGTGTATCAATATGCTTCATTGTTAAAGATCAAGTTTCCTAATTTAGAGGCAGATTTAACCAGGCAAGAAAAGCTGGCCCTTCGTTTTTTGAAACTGTTAAACGAAAATTTTAAGCAAGAACGAACGGTTCAATTTTACGCGGATATTTTATGTTTAACACCTGGATATTTATCTAAGGTTTTAAAAACTGTTTCAAAAAAAACAGCAGGACAGTTAATTGATGAGGCAGTAATAATGGAGTCCAAACTACTCTTAAAAAATCAAACCCTGTCCATTTCAGAAGTTGCGGACGAACTTCAATTCAGCGACCAATCCTTCTTTGGTAAATATTTCAAAAAGCATACTGGTCATTCGCCTTCAAAGTTCAGGAAAATTAAGTTTAAAAAGTTAGGTTTAGACCAATAAACATACTTTATAGCCCATATCTTTTAGCTTTTTTCTTGTTTTTTTACTATAAAATAACCGATTTTGACCAATACTTTCCTTTTGTAGACCTGTTGTAATTATAGCAATAGTAGGAATTTTGTCCCCTATTATTATAAAATTATAGCAGTAAATATGAAGCAAATTATCACCTTAACAACTTTGGCTTTATTAGTAATAGGTTGTTCAGAAAAAAAGGAAACTGTAAAAGAAGTTGCGATTCCAAAGGTCACTGTTAAAAAAATTAAGGCAACAGAAGAAAAGGAATCCCTAACCTATAGTGGAACCATTGAAGCGGACAATACCGTGTCTTTGGGCTTCTCCGTTCCGGGCAGGATTTCAAAAGTTAATGTTCAAGAAGGGCAAAAAGTAAAAAGAGGGCAGTTACTGGCATCTATAGACCAAACTACCTATAAAAATGCATTCGATATAGCAAATGCCGGCTTGGAACAAGCAAATGACAACTTCAAAAGATTAAGTGGTTTATATGAAAAAGGTAGTTTGCCCGAACGCGATTTTATTGCGGTTAAAGTAGCTGTAGCTCAAGCTAACGCAAACAAAAATTTAGCCGCAAAAAATTTAACAGACACTAAGCTTTACGCCCCTTTCTCTGGGATTATTACAGCTAAAATGACAGAAATGGGAGCCACGGCAGCCCCTGGCGTTCCTGCTTTTACGGTAATGAAAACAGATAAAGTATATGCTAAGGCCTCTATTGCTGAATCTGAAATATCCAAACTTAAAATGGGTACAGATGCTGAGGTTGAAATCGCTTCATTAAATGAAACTTTCAATGGTAAAGTAGCTATTATAAATCCAAGTGCAGATGCTATAACCAGAACTTTTAATGTAAAAGTTCGTCTTGACAATAAAGACGATAAACTATTACCGGGAATGATTAGTAAACTAAAAATCAATACCGGTAACACCGTAAATGTTATTACAGTTCCTTCAGAAAGTGTGGTAAGAGATGCCAACGATATCCTGTATGTATTTGTCGTCAAAGAAAATAAAGCCATTAAAAAAAGAGTATCCCTAGGGAGTTTTAAAGGAAATGAAGTCATCGTAACCAATGGCTTGTCAATTGGTGATGCCGTTGTAATTGCAGGAAACAAAAATTTAAAAGACGGGCAAACAGTGTCTCTATAAAAGAACTGAATAAGATGATGAAAAAAGTAAAAATAAACTTTATAGAGGCTGCAATGAAATACCGTCAGGTAACCATTGTACTTACCCTATTGTTAATGATTTTGGGGATATATTCTTTGGCTACTATGGCTCGAAGTGAAGACCCGTTAATTACCGTTCGTAAAGGTTTGGTAATAGCCGCATATCCTGGTGCAGATGAGTTACAGGTAGAACAACAATTAACCAATCAGATAGAGCAGTTTTTATTTGGTTTTGAGGAGGTTAGAAAGGAAAAAACAATCTCGGAAACCAAAGAAGGACAAGTTGTTATTACGGTAGAATTAAATGAAAATGTAAAAGATACTGATGGTTTTTGGGCGACTTTACAACATGGTTTAAATACTACATTTAGGCAAAATTACACCTTGCCACAAGGTATGATAGGTCCTATTGTTAATAGTGACTTTGGTGATGTGGTTGCACAAATGATAACCGTTTCCGCACCTGGACGTAGTTATGCGGAAATTGAAACCTATTTGGATGAATTAGAAGATGGTTTAAAAACAATTAACGAAACCTCAAAAATAAAGCGCTACGGGGGTCAAAAACAACAAATTTATGTAACGGTTCAAGATGAAAAAATGAAACAGTACGGTTTCGATTTTTCAACGATTGCCCAAGTTATCCAAGGGCAAAATAATACCGGTTATTCAGGAGGAATTACGTTAGAAAATGCTGAAGTATCTGTTTTTGCAAAAAATCAATATAAGAATGAAGCTGATTTAGGCAATCAAATTGTATACAGCAGTCCAGATGGTAAAGTAGTTCGCTTAAAAGATGTGGCATCTATTGAACGTCGTTACGAGGAAGTGTCAAGCTATATAAAAGTAGGTGATCAAAAAGTAATGATGCTGACGGTAGAGATGCAACCAGGTAATAACATCGTTCAATTTGGAGAGAAAATATCAGAAAAAATCGATGAAGTAAAAAAGCAATTACCCCAAGATGTCCAGGTGGCTACCATTGTAGATCAGCCTACCGTGGTAAAAGGGAGTATTAGCCACTTCATGCTGGAATTTGTTATAGCAATCGTGGCCGTAATTATTGTAGTCATTCTATTGTTGCCATTTAGGGTAGCGATAGTTTCTGCGGTGGCATGCCCTATAGCTATTGTTATAACATTTGGAGCTTTAAATGTTATTGGTACAGAAATTCATCAGGTAACATTGGCGGCTTTAATCATAGTATTGGGTATGGTGGTAGATAATGCCATTGTAGTTGTAGATAATTATATAGAAAAATTGGATGAGGGAGAAGACCGATGGACAGCTGCCTGGCAAAGTGCCACACAATTAATGGTGCCAATTTTTACCGCAACAATGGCCATTATTTTTGCTTTTTTACCCTTGGCTTTTTTCTTAAATGGCTTAGCTAAAGAGTTTATACAAGCCTTACCCATAGCTGTAGCAGTTGCGCTATTTGCATCATTGTTAGTCGCCTTATTGCTAACGCCCTATATGTGTTATGTCTTTATTAAAAAAGGATTAAAACATAAGGTAAGTGATGGAAATAAAAAAAGCATGTTAGACAGGTTACAACATGTATTTAACAATGCTTTAGATTATAGTTTTAAATGGCCAAAGGCCACCTTATTTATTGGTTTTTTATCGGTGGTATTGGCAATTATAGTAGCCATGGGCTTGGACCAGGAATTGTTCCCCAATACCGAAAGAAACCAGTTTAATATAGAAGTTTGGTTACCTAATGGAGGAAATTTAAATCAAACTGAAGATGTAGTAAAACGTCTTGAGAATGAAATAGAAAAAGACGAAAGGGTTTTAGGTGTGGCAAGTTTTGTGGGTACCAGTTCCCCAAGATTTCATTCTACGTATGCGCCAGAATTTCCCCGAAAAAACTTTGCCCAAATATTTATAACCACAAGCGGTAAAGAAGCTACACAAGAATTGGTAGATGCGTACATTAAAAAATTCGAGGGCTTTGTTCCGGATGGTTATATACGTATAAGACAACTGTCCATGAAAGACACCCCTGCACCTATTGAAGTAAGAATTGTGGGTGCGGATTTAAACAAGCAAAAACAAGTAGCGGAGCAAGTAACAACAATTTTAGAAAAGACGCCCGGCACAAATTGGGTAAGAACATCCTATCAAGATGATTATTATGGCGTAAAAGTAAATCTAAACGACGATAAGGCAAATCGTTTAGGAGTAACAAATGCTATGGTTTCTCAAACTTTGGGAGCGGGCTTAAAAGGGTATCCTGTATCTACATTATATGAAGGAGATAAAGCTATAGATATTCTCTTGCGTTTGGACGCAGAAAATCGGGAGAATTTTAACGATTTGGCAGCTTTAAACATACCTACGGTATTTGGGACAAAAGTGACTTTAAAAGAGGTGGCAGACATTACTCCTGAATGGCATACAGGAGCCATAACACATAGAAATGGCTTAAGGACATTAACAGTTCGCACAGAAGCTCAATTGGGTATAAAGGCAGCTACCATACAAAATGAAATCATGCCTCAAATTGATGCATTGGCATTGCCAGATGGAATTTCAATTAACTATGGAGGGGAGTATGAAAGTACCAATGAAACCGCACCCCATATGATGGCTTCTTTGGGCATAAGTTTAATACTCATCTTTTTAGTGCTCTTATTTCAATTTAAAGATTTTACCAAAGTATTGATTGTGCTGGCAACATTTCCATTGAGTTTATTAGGAGCGTTCTTAGGGCTATTATTTACAGGTAACCCCATTGGTTTTACAGCATTTATGGGAATTATCAGTCTCATAGGGATTGTAGTGAGAAACGGAATTATTTTGGTGGATTATGCAGATGAGTTGGTGTTGGTACATGGTTATACCGTAAAAGCAGCAGCTAAAGCATCAGGTAAAAGACGAATGCGTCCCATCTTTTTAACATCTGCAGCAGCAGCAATAGGCGTTGTACCTATGATTATAGGCAAATCACCATTATGGGCACCTTTGGGAAGTGTGCTAGCCGTTGGTTTAATAGTTTCCATGGTGTTGACCTTATTTATAGTGCCCATCCTTTATTACAAATTTGTCAACCCACAACCAGATGAAGCACACCCTCATCCTAATGCAGAAGTATTTGAACCCATTTTGTATAAGCCTAAAAAGAAAAATAGAACACTTCGCAAATTGGAAGTGATGAAGCATAAACTAAAAAAACGAATCAAGAAATAAAAAGAAAGACTATAGAGCTACTGTTTAAAAAGATTAATCGCAATTAATCTAATCAAATAATCCCCCTTTTTGAATAGGCAGTAGTTTCTATAGTTCTTTTGGAAAAAAATAAAATGAATTATGAGTACATATAAATATACGCTATCGGTAGTTTTTTTGCTGGTTTTTGCCTCTTTTCAGCAAGCCATAGCCCAAGATCGGTTATTGAGTATAGAAGAAGCAAAATCAATGGCCTTATCCAATAATAAAAAAATTAAAAAAGCAGATAAAACTATTGAAGCCAGCAAGGCTAAAAAGGCATCGGTTTATGCATCAAATAAACCCTTTGTGGAGGCAAGTGCTATGGGAGTTCATGTTGGAGACCCATTAAATACACTACTACCAGAGTTTTTTGCCAATGCATCTTTAGGCGTAACCCAAGTAATTTATGCAGGTGGCAAAATAAACACGGCTAAAAAAATGAGTGCTACAGCAGTGGATTTGTATACTTCACAAAAAGAATTAACCGATAGCGAAGTGCTTTTGGAGGTTGAAACAACGTATTGGCAACTAATAAATGTAAAAAGTAAAGTTGAACTGGCTAATACATATATAGCGCTATTAACAGAACTATTAAAAGATTTAACCAATTCATACAATGCTGGCATTATATATAAGAACGATGTTTTGCGTGTTCAAGTGCAACTGAACCAAGCAGAACTGGATTTAACAAAGGCAAACGATGGGCTAAAACTGCTAAAGCTTAAGATGGCACAATTAACCGGTATGTCCAACATCGATTTTTTTGTAAAAGATACTATTGGTAATGATGTTGTTTTATTGGAAGAGGTGTCGCCATCAATGGCTATTGTGAATAGACCCGAAGTAAAAATGCTTAAAAGCGCTATTGAAATTGAAGAATTACAATCTAAAGTTTTAGAAGCAGACAGAAAGCCGACAATTGGACTGAATGTAAGTGGAGTCTATGCCAACGGTAAACAAGTTAATTTCACGGACGGAAGTGATGATTTGACCTCTTATTACGGCTTGTTGAATGTCAATATACCCATATTTGATTGGGGAAGCAGAAAGCAAAAAGTGAAGGAGCAAGACTTCAAAATTGAAGCACAAAAATTAGAATTGGAAGAGACAGAAGAATTGGTGGCACTTCAAATTCAAAATGCCTATTTAGAGCTTCAACAGTCCATACAAAAAGTTGACATCTCCACAGAATCATTGCAACAAGCCGACGAAAATTTAAGATTAAATCAAGATAGATTCGATGCAGGAACCGTAACCGGAAAAGATGTTTTAGAAGCCCAGGTACTTTGGCAGAAAGCCCATTCAGACGTTAGCGATGCTAAGGCGAATCATAGAATAAGTAAAGCCAATTATAAAAAAGTAATTGGAGATTTTAAATAAATACAGAGTAACCTTAAAAGCACATACAATGGTAAAAAATATCCGTTTTTTAAATTTTCATTATGCGAAACAATAGTAAAAATATCATTTTAGAACGGTCTGCCAATATGTTTTTCAATTATGGAATTCAAAATATCTCAATGGATGATATTGCAAAAAAATGTGGAGTATCTAAAAAAACAATTTATAAATATTTTGAAAATAAAGATGATTTAGTACATCAAGTTATAGGAGTGCAGCTAAAAGAACTAAAAGAAGAAATTTTTAAAAATAAACAAGTAAGCGAGAACGCATTAAAAGAATTAATACTTTTTTTTGACTATATAAAAGAGCTTTCCTTTAAGATATCTGCTTCCTTTGGTAAGGAATTAAAAAAATACTACCCAACAATTTTCTTAGAAGTTATAAAACACAAAAACACTATAATAACCCATTTTCTTATAGAAAATATCAGCAAGGGCAAAGAAGAAGGATTTTATAAAATGGATATAAACACAGAAGAATTTTGTGAATCTTTTAATGATATTTCTAAAATTATTTTTCTGGATGGATTCGTCAATCCAGAAATAAACCAAAATGTACTTAAGTTTTTAAACTCATTGTTTTTGCATAGGTTGGTGTCGGTAAAAGGGTTAAAAACGTTAAATGAGCTTACTAAAAACAAAACTATTTGAGTTAAAAAATATGTAAATCTTTAAAGAATGTTCACCAGTTGGATGAACCGGATGGTTGTGACCTCCGAAAACGGAATATTCGAGCCATGCAATATTTGGTTTTAGTGATTTGAAAGTCAGATTTTTGTATTATGATGGAAGGTGCTTAATTTAATCCGGCGAGAGTGCTATACTAGGTGCGGCGTTTCCATATCTAGCCGAGACCTCGCTGTCCCTTCTATTCTAGCTCTTATTAATTATAGTGAAACTACTATATGTATAAATAATAGATAATACGCTCGTAAACATACGAGCCGAGACCGTTAGCGGTAACGCCAAAAAAATAAAACGTCACACCTACAATGAAAGATAATGACATTATGAGAATTTCAAGACTGGCTGCAATTTTAACCCAACTGCAAACACAGAATGTTTCGGTTGGACAGAATCCTGAAAATTCATCAAACAAAATTAAAGTTTAATCCTCATACGCTCATATTACAGGAGTATTTGGCTGAAAAAGAAAAAAAATTCAAGACTCCTGACATACCGTTGTCATGATCTGAAATTACTTTTGGTTGTTGTCCCTGACCTCGAAGGTCACATAATTTCCCTTCTGGTCATTGGCCTTTTTGTTTCCCAACAGTCCCGAAAGATTGTTCCTGAGCTGTTGGATATCCTCCAAGATCCTTAACCTTTTCTTCTTTGATTTCATGTGAATGGATTTATTGCGCTGTGGTTGTCTTTTGTTCCGAAAGCAGTTTTCTGACCGTGTCCAGGAACTCCATTTCCTCATGGGGGATCAGATCTAGGATATATCCAAGCACCTCACTTACATTGTGGTGGGGTCGGGCAACTGCTCGCGTAGGGATATATTCATTTTCCAAAGCCACGATACAGACCTTGATCAAATTGGACATCATAAAGGAGGTTTCCTCATACCCCTCGGTTATAAGTTGGATGCCGTACAATCCCTTTTCAGGGAGATAGGGCTTCAGGGCATGGAAATGCATTTTTTCCAGTTCTTTTAACTCATTAAAAAATGATTCTTTATCATTGTTTTCTATGTTCTCCGTTACCTTCGGGAAAGCTTTCTGGATATTCCGACCCAAAGTTTACCACTGTTCCGACCCAATGTTTACCACCGATTCCGAAGCAATGTTTACCACTGATTCCTGAGTATAGTTTACCAGAATAATCAGGGCAAAAATTTACAATTTTTCTGATTGATTAGGG
>NZ_JBSXNR010000074.1:0-90177 GCF_056857735.1 Flagellimonas sp. L-11 | reverse complement strand
GCAACTTTAAGGGCATAGGGACCCTATGGCCCGATTTTTTCCAAGGGAAATAAATCGATAAAACGCAACATTAAGGCAGGCACCCACAAATCACCCCCTAAATAAAAAGACCGCCTAAATGTTTTTAGACGGCCTCTTTTTGTTAAAGTATAATGTTGTGATTAATTGCAAGCAATACCTATATCGTCATTAAAATCAAACCGAAATCGTTGACCAAGGTTTCACGTGCTGCTGTCGCTTCGCTTTCAAGACAATATTTTAGTCCTGACACACCAACATCAATATCTAATGGTAATATCAAAATTCTCTTCGGTTATATTCCATAAGGTAACAAAGGAGTTTTCATCTTCAGCCAAGGCGTGATCAACATTTAAACCTTTTATCTTTATTTGGCCATCTATTTTATCAATACCATCGGTTACCCTTACTTTAATTGTGTGTTCTATTACCGATTCGTAATCAAGAGTCTTTCCTTTTGATAATGCTAAATTACCTTCAGATGAAAGAGAAAAAGTCCGTTATCATTTTCTATGATAGAAAAATAAAGGTCATCATTATCCTTATCCGTGGCTATTATTTTTCGTATTTCATCCCTATCCATAATATCTTCAGCACCCGTAAAGCTTTGTGCCTCAATTTTAGGAGCATTGTTCTTGGGTGATTCCGAGCTATCGTCCTTACCACACGACCATAGCAACGCAAGCGAAATAATCGCACATAATAGATTTTTGATATTCATAATAAATATTTTGGTAAATAGGGATTTTCACAATATCCATTCATGCTGTCATTTTAACTACGATCTGACCTATGCCCCATTTGAATTGATGTATGAAGTATTCTTCTCATTTTTTGATAAAAAAACATAGATACTTAACTCAAATTTATTATGCATGCATAATAAATTTTTTATATATTTGAGAACACCAAACCTGTTCCATGAAAGATTTGACCATTGATTACGCCCTAAGGGCCACTTGGCAGGCTGTTAGCAAAATGTACAATGAGGAAGCTAAAAACTATGGGCTTACAATGGCCATTGGATTTACCTTACTGAGCATTGACCCCAAAGGAGGTACACCAAGTACCACATTGGGGCCCAAAATGGGGATGGAAGCAACTAGTTTGTCAAGGATCTTAAAAAATATTGAGCAAAAAGGCTACATACAACGTAAACGTAACCCAAGAGATGGGCGCGGCGTTCTGATTTATCTTACCCCGCTGGGTTTGGAAAAACGAAAGGAGTCCAAAGAAGTAGTACTGCGTTTCAACGAAGTCGTAAAAGAACATACCTCTCAAGAAGATTTGTTGGGCTTCTTTAGAATCATTGAAACTATCAATAAACTTATTACAGATAAAAAAATCTATTCAAAAACAACTAATAACTAAATTACAAACTTGCACATGAAAAGGCATATAAACAAAGTTGCCGTAATCGGTTCCGGAATTATGGGAAGTGGCATTGCATGCCATTTTGCGAATATTGGGGTTGAGGTTCTATTATTGGATATAGTCCCCCGTGAACTTACCGATAAGGAAAAGGCGCAAGGACTTACCTTGGAAGACAAAACGGTCCGCAATCGCTTGGTGAACGAATCCCTTGCTTCTGCCCTTAAATCCAAACCCTCCCCTATTTATCACAAAAGCTTTGCTGACCGCATCACCACTGGAAACCTAGAAGATGATATTTCCAAAGTGGCCGACGTAGATTGGATCATAGAAGTGGTCGTGGAACGCTTGGACATCAAAAAACGAGTGTTTGAGAATTTGGACAAACACCGCACACCGGGAACACTCATCACTTCCAACACTTCTGGAATACCTATTCGGTTTATGAGCGTAGAAAGAAGTGAAGATTTCCAAAAGCATTTTTGTGGAACCCACTTTTTTAACCCCGCACGTTACCTCAAACTTTTTGAAATCATTCCGGGACCAAAAACCTCCAAAGAGGTTCTGGAGTTCCTAAACGGATATGGCGAGCAGTTCTTGGGGAAAACATCGGTTGTTGCTAAAGACACGCCCGCCTTTATCGGAAACAGAATCGGAATTTTCAGTATCCAAAGCCTTTTCCATGCCGTAAAAGAAATGGGGATGACGGTCGAAGAAGTCGATAAATTGACAGGCCCCGTTATTGGACGGCCTAAATCCGCTACCTTCCGTACCGTGGATGTGGTAGGGTTGGATACCCTTGTGCACGTAGCCAATGGAATCAGTGAAAACTGTAAAGACGATGAACGCCACAAACTGTTCCAGTTGCCCGACTTTATCCAAACCATGATGGCCAATAAGTGGTTGGGCAGCAAATCTGGACAAGGTTTCTATAAAAAAATCAAAGGGGATGATGGTAAAAGTGAAATCTTGACCTTGGATTTGGACACCATGGATTACCGTTCCAAAAAGAGTGCAAAATTTGCCACTTTAGAACTCACCAAAACCATTGATAAGGTAATTGACCGTTTTCCCGTTTTGGTAGATGGAAAAGATAAAGCCGGAGCGTTCTATCGGAAAAGTTTTGGGGCACTTTTCGCCTACGTCACCCACCGTATTCCAGAAATCACGGATGAATTGTACAAGATAGATGATGCCATGAAGGCTGGTTTTGGCTGGGAACACGGCCCCTTCCAAATTTGGGATGCCGTTGGACTGGATAAAGGTCTTGAATTCATCAAGGCTGAAGGTTTGGAAGCCGCGCCTTGGATCGCTAAAATGAAAAATGCAGGAATTGATACCTTCTATACCATAAAAGAAGGTAACACTTACTTCTATGATATTCCTAAAAAGACTATGGAAAAAGTTCCGGGTCAGGATGCATTCATCATTTTGGACAACATCAGAAAAACCAAAGAAGTTTTCAAAAACAGTGGTGTTGTTATCGAAGATTTGGGTGATGGAATCCTAAACTGTGAATTCCAATCCAAAATGAACACCATTGGCGGCGATGTGTTGGCAGGATTGAACAAGGCCGTTGACCTAGCCGAAAAAGATTTTGCAGGATTGGTCATAGGTAACCAAGCTGCCAATTTCTCTGTTGGCGCCAATATCGGAATGATTTTCATGATGGCGGTGGAACAAGAATATGATGAGCTGAACATGGCCATCAAAATGTTCCAGGACACGATGATGCGGATGCGATATTCCTCTATTCCAACCGTAGCTGCACCGCACGGTATGGCACTTGGGGGTGGATGTGAACTTTCACTTCATGCGGATAAAGTTGTGGCCGCTGCCGAAACCTATATCGGTTTGGTGGAGTTTGGCGTTGGGGTAATCCCCGGCGGTGGTGGTTCCAAAGAAATGGCGCTTCGCGCTTCGGATATTTTCAGAAAAAATGATGTGGAGCTCAATGTGCTTCAAGAGTATTTTCTCACCATCGGAATGGCCAAAGTGTCCACATCGGCTTATGAAGCCTTTGATTTGGGCATTTTGCAAAAAGGAAAAGATGTAGTGGTCGTCAACAAAGACCGTCAGATTGCAACAGCAAAAGCCTATGCTAAACTTATGGCAGATGCGGGTTACACTAAGCCTGTGAAGCGAAAAGATGTAAAAGTACTTGGAAAACAGGCCTTGGGTATGTTCTTGGTAGGAACGGATTCCATGGAAGCTGGTCACTATATTTCTGAACACGACAAAAAGATTGCCGATAAATTGGCCTATGTTATGGCCGGGGGCGACCTTTCGGAAGCCACAATGGTAAGCGAACAATATCTTTTGGACTTGGAAAGAGAAGCATTTCTATCCCTTTGTACCGAAAGAAAGACTTTGGAACGTATTCAGCATATGTTGAAAACAGGAAAACCGTTGAGGAACTAGACACAAGAATCAAGACAAAAGAGCCAAGACCCAAAATCCTGACTCTTGGTTCTTGAATCTAAAAATCAAAAAGAAAAAATGAAAACAGCATACATAGTAAAAGCATACAGAACAGCCGTAGGCAAAGCACCCAAAGGACTGTTCCGGTTTAAGCGACCTGATGAACTGGCTGCCGAAACCATAGAACACATGATGAAAGAGCTTCCCCAATTGGACAAAAAACGTATTGATGACGTTATTGTTGGGAATGCCATGCCCGAGGCCGAGCAAGGCTTGAACATGGCTAGGCTTATCTCACTAATGGGACTGGATATTGACGATGTGCCCGGGGTGACCGTAAATCGCTATTGCGCATCCGGACTGGAGACGATTGGTATTGCAACAGCCAAAATACAATCGGGAATGGCAGATTGCATCATAGCCGGTGGTGCGGAGAGCATGAGCTACATCCCCATGGGAGGTTACAAACCAACGCCAGATTACGCCACGGCCAAAGAAGGGCACGAAGACTATTATTGGGGAATGGGCCTAACAGCCGAAGCGGTTGCCAAACAGTTCAAGGTATCTCGCGAGGACCAAGACGAGTTTGCCTACAATTCGCACATGAAAGCGTTAAAAGCACAAGAAGAAGGTCGCTTTCAAGACCAAATTGTTCCTATTGAAGTAGAGCACACCTTTGTGAACGAAGCTGGTAAAAAGGAAACAAAAAATTACACCGTCAATAAAGATGAAGGGCCGAGAAAAGGCACCAACATCCCAACTTTGAACAAACTTAGGCCTGTTTTTGCCGAAGGTGGGAGCGTTACCGCTGGAAATTCATCACAAATGAGTGATGGTGCCGCTTTTGTTATGGTAATGAGCGAAGAAATGGTGAAAGAACTCAACTTGGAACCCATTGCACGATTGGTAAACTATGCCGCGGCAGGGGTAGAACCACGAATCATGGGAATTGGCCCTGTAAAAGCCATTCCAAAAGCATTGAAACAAGCCGGAATGAAACAGGACCAAATAGACCTTATTGAGTTAAACGAAGCCTTTGCATCGCAATCGTTGGCCGTTATCAGGGAACTTGGCCTAAACCAAGACATTGTAAACGTAAACGGAGGAGCTATTGCACTGGGGCACCCACTGGGATGTACAGGCGCCAAACTATCGGTTCAGCTTTTTGATGAGATGAGAAAGCAAGACATGAAAGGCAAATACGGTATGGTCACCATGTGCGTAGGCACCGGGCAAGGTGCCGCAGGGATATTTGAATTTCTTTCCTAAAATAGAAGAAAAGAGATTAGAGAAAAGAGACATCTTCGATGAAAAGGCACAATTATAAAAAATGAAAATTTGGTTGCTCGGATTGGAAATAGCCAACGACATTTCCGATTTGCTCCTCAATTTTCCAAAACATCAACGATATGACCTAAGTTCCCAGATAAGTAGATGCTCAGTTTCAATGCCTAGTAATGTTGCTGAAGGATTATCTAGAACAGATAAATCTTTTAAGTACTTCATAGATATTGCATTAGGGTCCTCTTTTGAACTCGGCATACAACTTTTGATTGCAAAACACCGAAAATATATTAACACCGAAATTTTAAATACACTTGAAGATAAAATTGAAGAATGGCAAAAAATGACCATGGGGTTTCAAAACCGATTGGAATAAGTCTTTCATCTATTTTCTATCTTCTTTAATCATAATCAAAAATGGAAACAAAAGAAAAAGACATACTGAGAGGAGGTCAATTCTTGGTCAAAGAGACCAAATGTGAGGACGTGTTCACCCTTGAAGACCTCAACGAAGAACAAAAAATGATGCGCGAAAGCACCAAGGAATTTGTAGACCGCGAGCTTTGGGCACATTGGGAACGTTTTGAGAAAAAAGACTATGCCTATACCGAAGAATGTATGAAAAAGGCTGGTGAACTTGGCTTGCTGAGTGTGGCAGTTCCTGAAGCTTATGGCGGTATGGGAATGGGATTTGTTTCCACTATGTTGGTCTGTGATTACATTTCAGGTGCTACGGGATCTTTTAGTACAGCATTTGGAGCACATACCGGAATTGGAACCTTGCCCATTACATTATATGGAACTGAAGAGCAAAAACAAAAATATGTTCCCAGATTGGCCACAGGCGAATGGTTCGGAGCTTATTGTTTGACTGAGCCAGGAGCGGGTTCCGATGCAAACTCAGGTAAAACAAAGGCCATCCTTTCCGATGATGGCAAATATTACAGCATCACAGGACAGAAAATGTGGATTTCAAACGCTGGTTTCTGTAACCTGTTCATTGTTTTTGCCAGAATCGAAAACGATAAAAATATTACCGGGTTCATTGTGGAGAACGATCCGGGAAATGGAATCAGTCTTGGTGATGAGGAAAAAAAATTGGGTATCCACTCCTCCTCTACCCGGCAGGTATTCTTCAGCGAAACCAAGGTGCCTGTTGAAAATATGCTTTCTGAAAGAGGCAATGGATTTAAAATAGCCATGAATGCCTTAAATGTGGGCAGGATCAAATTGGCTGCTGCCTGTTTAGAGGCGCAACGCCGCGTAATCAACGAAGCTACAAAATATGCCAACGAGCGCGTTCAGTTTAAAACTCCGATTATAAACTTTGGCGCCATTAAAGCAAAGATTGCCGACATGGCCACCAATGCTTATGTGGACGAAGCTGCTTGTTACCGTGCCGCCAAAAATATCGAGGATAGAATCTTCATTCGCGAAGCCAATGGAAATTCACACCAAGAAGCAGAGCTTAAAGGTGTTGAAGAATATGCGATTGAGTGCTCTATTTTGAAAGTGGCCGTATCTGAACATGTACAGCATACCACGGACGAAGGCATCCAAATTTTTGGAGGAATGGGCTTTAGTGCCGATACCCCAATGGAATCTGCTTGGAGAGATGCCCGTATTTCCAGAATTTATGAAGGCACGAACGAAATCAACCGTATGCTTTCCGTAGGCATGTTGGTTAAAAAAGCCATGAAAGGCCATGTAGATCTTTTAGGTCCAGCTACTGCCGTAGGTGAAGAATTGTTGGGCATACCATCTTTTGATATACCTGATTACTCTGAGTTACTATCAGAAGAAAAAGACTTATTAATCCGATTGAAAAAAGTATTCTTGATGGTTGCTGGTAGTGCCGTTCAAAAATTCGGACCCGACTTGGAAAAACATCAAATGTTGTTGATGGCCGCTTCCGATATCTTGATTCAAATTTATATGGCAGAATCAGCTATCCTAAGAACGGAGAAAAATGCAAAACGCTTTGGTGAAGAAGCCCAAGCAACACAAATAGCCATGACCAAATTGTATTTGTACAGGGCCGTTGACATTATCCAACAAAAAGCAAAGGAAGGTATTGTTTCCTTTGCCGAAGGTGATGAACAACGTATGATGTTGATGGGACTTAAACGCTTTACCAAGTATACAAACCAACCCAATGTGGTGAAACTTAGGACGCAAATTGCTGATAAAGTCGCTGCAGACAACGGGTATACCTTTGACTAATTCAAATATGTGTTGGGATAAAAACCCGCTTGGATTTGAAAACGCCCCGGTCGGGGCGTTTTTTATCACCCACTTTTCTTGATGTATTTATGTTAGGTAGTGCCCGATTGCCGGACGGACAGGGAGTAGAGACCAAATTGAAATTTTACGCTTTGAAAAATAATCAATTAGCAAGAAGATACGAGCGTGACGCTTGCACCAACGGGAGCACTTATGTCAGGTTGAGCGCAGTCGAGACCAATCTAAGGCTTAGGTTTTTGTAAGACTTCTCGACTACGCTCAAAACGACAATTATTTTATGCAAAAACTTTACTTGATGGATTCCAATATTTGCTCGTCCTTCTGTTTTTTGGAAAAGTTGATGGCACATTCAATTAATGCCAAATGCGAGTATGCTTGTGGAAAGTTGCCCAACAACCTTTTAGTTTTAAAGTCGATGTCCTCGCTAAACAGCCCCAAATGGTTGCTGTAGCCCAATAAACGTTCAAACTGTTCCAAGGCCTTTTCCTCCTCCCCTATTTTGAACAAGGCATTGATGAACCAAAATGTACAAATGGTGAATGATGAGGAAGGAAGCCCAAAATCATCTTCGTTTTTATATCGGTACAAAAGACCATCGTTGCTAAGCCCATCTTCTATGGCTTTGACCGTATTTACATATTTAGGGTCGCGCGCATGGATAAAACCATATGGTTCCATCAAAAGCACCGAGGCATCCAAATGGCGGGACCCATAACATTGCACAAAGGCATTGATATCATTGTTCCAGGCGTTTTCGTGGATATCTTCCTTAATTTCCTGCTCAAGGGCCGTCCAACGTGCCAGTTTTCGGGTTTTACCGAACATTTGAGCCACTTTTATAGCGCGATCCAAAGCTACCCAACACAACACTTTGGAAAAGGTAAAATGTTTGTCTTCCCCACGGAATTCCCAGATACCTTTGTCCGGTTCCTTCCAGTGTTTTCCAACAATCCAAACAATTCCTTTAGTAATGCTCCAAAGTTCCTCCACATTCTCAATATCGTTGCTAAAGTTCCTTAGTTGCTCATAAATCACATCCATCAAAATGCCATAAATATCATTTTGACGTTGCTTGTAGGCCGCATTACCAACGCGAACAGGTTTGGAGCCTTTGTATCCATCAAAATGATCCAAGGTCTTCTCTGTTAATGTTTTTTCCTTGTTGATACCATACATAATCTGGAGTTTTTCATCTTTGTCAGGCATCAAATCAATAATAAACTGAAGATAACGCTTGGCCGAATTCTTATGTCCAAGTTCCGAAACCACCTTTATTACCATGGATGCATCACGAATCCAGCAAAAACGGTAATCCCAATTCCTAACCTCACCAATGGTTTCGGGCAAGGATGTGGTCGCAGCTGCCAAAACCGCCCCAGTCTTGTCGTAGGTCAGCATTTTTAGGGTTATGGCGCTCCTAACAATTTCTTCTTTAAACTTTTTGTAGTCGGGTGTCTTTGCTACCCAATCCAACCAATATACCTTGGTGCGTTCCAGTTCCAGCCCCATTTTATCCGTGGTCGGCATCAATATCTTTTCGTTGTAACGAATCAAAAAATATCCGTCTTCCTCCAAACTTATCTCCTCACCACCCAAAACACGCTCTTTATCAAAAGATGTGTACAGGAACAAGGTGTCATATTTTAACTTATGGGTAAGGCTGGCAATAAAATCCTCTTTTACAAAATGTTTGGTTGCACCTAATCCATATTCCAATTTAGGGTCATATTTTACCTTGAATTTTGGTGCACCAGAAACATATTTTACATAGCGGATAATCTCTGGCTGCGCCATGTACTTCCCATGCATTTTATGGTGACGGGGCATAAAGTCGTGCAACTCAAAAATATTATCCCCATCGGTAAAGCGTGTAATCAAAATCGCCGTGTTGCGATAATATTCTTGTTGAATGGTATAATCACCATTTGGGTGTATCTCAAAACTGCCCCCTTTTTGCTCATCCAACAGCTTCGCAAATATCGATGTTGAATCAAATTGCGGCAGGCAACACCAGTCTATGGAGCCTTCTTTGGAAATTAATGCCGCACTTCTGCAATTTCCTATAATTCCATAATTCAAGTTGTCCATAGGTCAAAAATTCTCAAAAGGGTTAGAATGAATTGGTTTTGCGCTCGAATTTCCCGAATTTTAAAGAAACAAAAAATTAAAATACGTCAAAAATCATCCTTTTATGGGAAAAACTATCATAATCTCAAATCGATTACCCGTTCAGTTACAAATTAGCAACGGAACCATTAATGCAATACCAAGTGTTGGGGGTTTGGCTACGGGGATGAAATCCGTACATAGCGGTGGCGAAAGTCTTTGGATAGGTTGGTCCGGGTTAACCGACGAGGACACACCCGAAGAACTTGAAGATGACATTGATAAAGCATTAAAAGAACATGGTTGTGCCAAGGTAAAGCTCAATTCCGATGAAATTGATGGCTTTTACTACGGTTTTAGCAATAGAACCATTTGGCCCCTGTTCCATTATTTTTTGAAGTATTCCGAGTTTGAACTGAATTATTGGGACACCTATAAAAAGGTAAACCAGAAATTTGCAGATGCCATTATAGAAAATTCGGACGAGGACGACACTATTTGGATCCATGATTACCAATTGATGCTGGTTCCTCAAATGGTGCGTGAAAAACGTCCCGATACTACAATCGGATTCTTTTTACATATTCCCTTCCCCTCTTTTGAAATATTCCGAACATTGCCTTGGCGTGATGAAATTTTGGAAGGATTGTTAGGCTCGGATCTTATAGGTTTCCATACTTACGATTACGAAAGACACTTTTTAAGTTCTGTACGAAGGCTTATAGGATTGGATGTAAGCTTCAACGAGATTTATTTGGACAATCGGGTCATTAAAGTGGATTCCTTCCCTATGGGAATAGATTACAAAAAATTCAGGGATGCCGCAATCTCGCATGAGTCCAAAAGCCAAGATGAGCGAAGTGATCTTCAGGTTAGGTTGGATAACCACAAAGCCTCGGCTCCAGATACCAAGCTCATCCTTTCCATAGACCGATTGGATTATAGCAAGGGCATTGCAAAACGTATCAATGCTTTTGAGTACTTCCTTCAAAAATATCCAGAGTACAAAGAAAAAGTGAGATTGATTATCCTAGCTGTGCCATCTCGCTCCAATGTACCTCAATATCAACTGTTAAAAAGAGAAGTTGATGAACTGGTAGGAAGGATCAATGGGGAATTGTCCACCATAAATTGGACCCCGATCTGGTATTTCTACCGTTCCTTGCCATTCGAAAGCTTGATCGACCTATACACTTCCAGTGACATAGCGTGGCTTACCCCGCTCAGAGACGGAATGAACTTGGTCGCCAAGGAATATATCGCCACACGAACGGACAAATCCGGAGTACTTATTTTAAGTGAAATGGCCGGTTCCGCATACGAAATGAACGAAGCCCTGTTAATCAATCCCAATAACTTTGAGCAACAAGCGGACACCCTAAAAAGAGCCTTTAACATGCCATTGGAAGAGCAAGTTTCCAGGAACACTTTTTTACAAAAAAGATTGGAACGCTACAATGTGGAGGTCTGGGCCAACGAGTTCATGAACGCCCTAAAGGAAAATAGGGATTTGGGCCAAGCCTTTATTTCCGAAAAAATGTCGCCACAAATCCTCATGTCCATTGAAAAAGCTTATATAGCATCGAAAAAACGCTTGTTGTTCTTGGATTATGACGGTACCTTGGCCGGCTTCCATAAAGACCCACAACAAGCCTCTCCCGATGAAGAACTTTACGAACTTTTGGACGAATTGCACCAGCAAGAGAACACCACTGTATTTTTAATAAGCGGACGAGACAAAGAAACCTTTGGCCGTTGGTTTTTGCCCAAAAAATATAATATGATCGTAGAACATGGCGTGTGGATTTCCAGAAACGGCGATGACTTTAAGTTACTGGAACAAGTCAAAAGCGGATGGATGAGCAAAATAAGACCTGTTTTGGAATCTTTCGTGGATAGGACACCCGGCTCCTTTATCGAGGAAAAAAATTATTCCTTGGCTTGGCATTACAGAAACACCGATCCCGATTTTGGTACAAAAAGAGCAACAGAACTCAATACTGTTTTACGTAGTTTAATCGGGAATGACGATATTAGCGTTTTAAACGGAAACAAGGTCATGGAGGTAAAAAGCAGCAATGTAAACAAAGGTAGGGCCGCCACGAGAATGTTGAGTGAAGGTGATTATGACTTTGTATTTGCCATTGGTGATGACTGGACGGATGAATTTATGTTCCAAGAACTGCCAGATTCGGCAATTACCGTAAAAGTGGGACTCAAAAAAACACAGGCCAAATACCATGTGGAAAACACCAAAAGGGTACGGCAACTTTTAAAACGTTTTACAAAACAATGACACGAGGTTTTTTTTTGATTTGCTCATTATTGGTAAGCGCTCTAGGGTGGGCGCAGACCGATACGGAAGTCTATCTTTTTGACCTTAAGGTAAACAATGCAAAGCCTACCCTGTCCAATCCAAAAAATATTTCCAACAATCCCGGTTACGACAACCAACCCTCTTTTTGGGATGATGATTCTGTTTTGTTTGCTTCAACAAGGCAAGACCAAACAGACGTTCTTCAATTTAATGTGAATGAGGGCAGCACTTCGTCTTGGTTGACCTATACCACGACAGGAAGCGAATATTCGCCCCTTCGCATCCCCGGTAAAAATGCTATTTCTGCAATTCGATTGGATTTGGATGGCCTGCAACGTTTGTATGAGTATGACTTTGAAACAAGCGAATCAACCCCGATCACAGATCTAAAGATTGGATACCATGTTTGGTTTAACGACCACATTTTGGTAGCTACCGTTTTGATGGAAAATAGAATGGACTTAAAAGTTATGGACCTTGAAAAAGGAACACAACAAACCGTTCACCAAAACGTAGGTCGATCATTGCATAAAATACCGGGAACGGACCTCATTAGTTTTATAAGCAAGAGAAATAATACTTGGGAAATAATGTCTTTGGACCCCATTACGGGTGAATCAAAGAAAATAACCAAGACTTATGCCCAAGAAGAAGATATTTGTTGGTTGGATGAAAACACCATCATTACTGGAGCGGGTAAAAGGCTTTTGACAAAGAAACTGAGTTCAGATGCTGATTGGGAAACCATCATTGAGTTTCCACAAGAAGAAATCAATAACATTAGCCGTATTGCTATCAGCCCTAACAGCAAACGATTGGCATTCGTGGCCGAGGAATCACCGGCAAAAATTATTCAAAAGCAAGTAAAAGCCTTTAATAGTCGAGATTTAGATGGATTCGTAGCCTGCTTTGCAGACAATGTACTGGTGCAACGTTTTCCCAATGAGAAAATGTATCAAGGAAATAGTACCATGAGGGACAACTACGAACGCTTCTTCGAAAACGTAAAATCTTCGAGCGTTGAAGTGGTGAACCGGATCATCCTCGGAAACACCATAATAGATGAGGAAAAAACCAAAGTAGATGGCAGGGACGGACACCAAGTCGCCATCTATCAAGTAGAAAATGGATTGATTGCTTCCATGACCTTTGTTTTCCCCGATGGGCCCTTGACCGATGCCGAAAGTGTTGTACAGGAGCAATTGGAGGCCTACAACAATAGGGATATTGAGGCTTTTACCGACACTTATGCCAATGGGATTGAGCTATATGATTTTCCGAAATCGCTCAATCTAAAGGGTAAATCCAAACTTGCACAACGGTACGGTTCCTTTTTTGAGGATACCCCGGATTTGCATTGTGAAATACAAAACAGAATCGTAATCGGAAACAAGGTAATTGACCATGAATCCGTAACCGTCAATGGAATGCTCATAAATGCCATTGGCATTTATGAAGTAGATAATGGCGAAATTGCCAAGGTTACGTTCATCAAATAATTTTTAAAGAATTTTAAACTAACTAAATCTCACAAAAATGAAAAAAGTACTTACGCTCCTATTGTTAACCATCACATCCATTGGTTTTTCCCAAACCGATACCCGGATGTACGACATCATCAATTCCGTATCGGCAGATCGTATTGAAAGTGATGTGACCACCCTCGTTAATTTTGGCACAAGGCACACTTTGAGCGATACCGTTTCACAAACCCGAGGAATTGGTGCCGCAAGGAGGTGGATCAAGTCAGAGTTTGACAAAATTTCTTCTAATTGTGGAGATTGTTTGGAAGTGTTTTATCAAAAAAACCTGATTGAAGAAGGTGATAACGCCCGAATAGTCAAAGATGTTGAAGTTGTAAACGTAGTGGCGATTCAACGTGGAACCAAGTTTCCGAACCGCTTTATTATTATGAGCGGTGATATTGATTCACGCGTAAGCAATCCAACCAATTACACTTCCGATTCTCCTGGAGCCAACGATAATGCCAGCGGTATGGCGGGCACCATTGAAGCTTCGCGAGTGCTATCCAAGTACAAGTTCGAGAGTAGCATTATTTACGTTGGTCTTTCGGGTGAAGAGCAAGGACTGTATGGTGGAAAAGGCTTGGCTGCTTATGCCAAGAAAAAAGGCTGGGATATTGTGGGTATCCTCAATAATGATATGATTGGGAACATCACCGGAGTGGACGGTGTGGTGAGCAATAGGGATTTCAGGATTTTCTCAGAACCCGTTCCGCCTACCGAAACCGAACAAGAACGGAGAGCAAGACGTTTTTACGGTGGCGAAGTAGATGGTATCTCCCGCCAATTGGCCAGATATGTGTACAAAACCACCAAAACCTATATGCCCGAAATGAACCCCATGATGATTTACCGATTGGATAGGTTTGGTCGTGGTGGTCATCACAGACCTTTTAATGATGCGGGATACGCGGGTATTCGAATTATGGAGGCCCATGAAAATTACACACAGCAACATCAAGATATTCGTGTGGAAGACGGCATCGCCTATGGTGATGTGTTGGAGCACGTAAATTTTGAATATGCCAAAAAACTTACTGCTGTCAATGCCATTAGCCTAGCTTCTATTGCGTGGGCTCCGCCAGCTCCAGAAACCGTAGAAATTGGCGGTATTGTGGAACCCAGCGCCAAACTAAGATGGAGCAAAGTGGATGGGGCCGTTGGCTATAAAATCTATTGGAGGGACACCACCTCGCCTACTTGGGACAATTATAAATATGTTGGCGATGTTAGCGAACATACTTTGGAAGGCGTAGTTATTGATAATTACTTCTTTGGAGTGGCCGCTGTTGGTGAGAATGGGCACGAAAGCCCGGTGGTTTTCCCAAACAAGGTTTTTAGGTAGGATTTGAATGTCATTCCTGGGAAAGCAGGAACCCAGGGTATTTCATAGGATAAGATTGGATTCTGCACCAGGTGCGGAATGACAGGTTGTTACCTAGACACAACACATTTTTTTTAACTGATTTTAAACTACTTACCAAATATTAATTATGAAGCAGACTTTATTTGTTGCTTTTGTTTTTGGGTTGAGTATTGCATCTGCGCAAAATTTTACTAAACAAGACACTTTAAGGGGCAGTATAACTCCAGAAAGGGAATGGTGGGATTTGAACTACTATCACCTCAACGTGAAGGTGGAACCCTCCGATAAGTTTATTTCGGGGCACAACGTTGTTCGGTACAAGGTTTTGGAAGATGCCAAAATACTTCAAATTGACCTACAAGAGCCCATGAAAATTGAGTCCATCACACAAGACGGTAAAAAATTAAAATACACTTCTGTAGGAAACGCTCATTTCATCAAACTGAAGAAAAAACAGGTTCCCGGTGAATTCAACGAACTAAAAATAGCATACTCTGGGCATCCTAGAGAAGCGGTAAGAGCTCCTTGGGACGGTGGTTTTTCATGGAAAAAAGATGCTAATGGCAACCCTTTTGTTGCGACATCGTGCCAAGGTTTGGGCGCCAGTGTTTGGTGGCCCAATAAGGACCACATGTACGACGAAGTGGACAGTATGCGCATTAGTGTCACCGTTCCCAAACATCTTATGAATGTATCCAACGGACAATTGGAAAGCGTTACCAACAAAGGCGATTTTAAAACCTATAACTGGGTGGTAAAAAACCCCATAAACAACTATGGTGTTAATGTTAACATTGGAAATTACACACACTTTAGCGAAAAATATGAAGGTGAAAACGGTCCTTTGCAACTGGATTACTACGTGTTGCCCGAAAACTTGGAAAAAGCCAAAAAACAATTTGCTCAAACTCCAATGATGTTGCAAGCTTTTGAACATTGGTTTGGCCCCTACCCTTTTTACGAAGATGGCTTTAAATTGGTTGAAGTGCCTTATTTGGGCATGGAACACCAAAGTTCTGTTACCTATGGCAATAAATATGAAAATGGTTATTTGGGTCGGGATTTGTCGGGCACCGGTTGGGGTCTACAATTCGATTTCATCATTATACATGAGGCTGGGCACGAATGGTTCGCCAACAACATCACCTACAAAGATATTGCCGACATGTGGGTACACGAAGGTTTTACGGCCTACTCTGAAAATCTGTACCTCGATTATCATTTTGGCAAAAAAGCATCTGCCGAGTATGTGATCGGAACTCGTACCAATATCCAAAACGACATACCCATTATTGGCCCCTACGGAGTAAATCAAAAAGGTTCGGGGGATATGTATTACAAGGGTGCCAACATATTGCATACCCTGCGCCAATTGGTGGATGATGATGAAAAATGGCGTCAAATATTGCGAGGACTCAATAAAGATTTTTACCATCAAACGGTAACCACCAATCAAATCGAAGATTATTTAAGTGAAAAATCGGATAAGGATCTATCCGCTTTCTTCAATCAATATTTACGTACCACGATGATTCCTATCTTGGAATATAAAATTGAAGATGGCTCCATTGCCTATCGCTATGTTGATGTGGTAGAAGGTTTTGATATGCCCATCAAAATATCCGTGGGAGATGAAGAAAAATGGCTGTTTCCCACAGCCGAGCGGAAAATGGAAAAACTGGAAGGAAGCAGCAAGGTAGTTTTTGATGAGAACTTCTATATAGAGACCAAAAAGATGTAGTCCGAAAAACATTTGAAAACAAAAAGGCTCCGCATATTACGGAGCCTTTTTTATTTGATTTATCAGTTGTTTAATTAAACTGTACCTGTGTCAGTGCAAAAGGGCTTCCCCCCTCACCTTCAGCTTTGTAGGTAAGGTATAGCTCAGGTTGTACTCCATCGGTTTTTTCAATGGGTATTACAATAGCTCCTCCTTGGCCACTGAGACCATCAGGATTAAGTTGTCCTGTTCCGAGGACTTCGCCATCAGGTGCTCCAGCCCTTAACTCCATGGTGTAGCCTATACTTGGAGGTTCTTGCCATCCAACAATGGCCATCAATCTACTTACACCTGTCAAATCTGTGTTTTCTATTTTCAACCATCCTTCGGCAGCGTTCAAAAGTTGCAACTGCATTCCACCAAAGGCCATGGCCTGCATACCCTCCGTAGGCGTACCCTCTGGAAAAGTCATGGTATTACTGGCCAAAACAACCGTTTTTGAGCCTGTTAATGGCAACGCTTCCGCTGTTCCTTGATCGGTGTAACTAGCTGTCAGTAAAAATACTTCTCCCTTCTCCTTTGCCTCTGGCGTTACTGTACCAGTTAAAGGGAGTGATGGTTGCTTATTGCCGCCACCTGTCAAGGACTGAATGTACTGGGTAATTTGTCTAGCCTCCATTTGAGTGACATTTGGGTGGGCAGGCATTACCACTTCACCCCAGACACCGGAACCGCCTCCAATAATTTTAGCCATCAAATAGTTGGTAGCACCTCGGTCGCCCTTGTACTTCTCCGAAACTTCAAGATAATTTGGTCCAATCGACGCCTCTTTTTCCTTGTGGCATGATTTGCAGTCCAAACTCTGGGTTAACGCTTTGCCCATTACAGCACCGGATACTTGCTGGTGGCCCAAATTCATGTTGACCTCATCCATACCTGAACGATATTCTACCGAAACATAAACATTATCCTCATCGACTTCGCTATCCGCATCCGAAACGGAAACCTTGTAGCCGATTGGTTGTCCTGGTATATAAAATGATGAATTCGCTTGGTCCAATTCAATATCAACTACAGGTCGCTCATTGCCCGCAACTATAGTTTGATCAAGGCTCGAAACTTCCTCGCCTGCTGTATCTTTGGCTGTTACATTAAGTTTATAGGAGCCTGCATCTTTGTACGTATACGTTAAAGTGGGTTCTGTAGTCTCCTGGGTAGTTCCATCTCCCAAATCCCAAACATAGCTCATGTTATCACCTTCCCGATCATGGGCTTCAACAGTGGCTGTAACAGTAAGTGGCAGTGAACCGGAATCGGTATCCACTATAAAATTGTCTATTACAGGGGCTCGGTTGCCTCCATTATATTCAATATAGCTCAAACCACTGTCCGGGTTTGCAGAGAACCAACCACTTCCGTATTCCAATAGGTAAACGCGTCCATCGGGACTCATTTCCATATCGATCAAATTGCTTAATTCGATGTCTGGTGCAAAAGGCTCCATTTTGTTTACAGAACCATCTTCAAAAAGATGAACGGCCATCATCCAACCTCTCATCCAATCATAAATGATTACTTTTCCATCGTAATAAGACGGTAAACCTCCGCCATTAGGGTATAAATCTGACCAATACGTAGGTCCTGCCATAGCGTTTCTTCCTCCCGAACCTGTTTGGGGGAAATCCTGGCTTTCTCCATAATGATAATATGCATATGCTGGTTGGGCAGGAGGCAACTCTCTCAAACCTGTATTGTTCTTGGAATCGTTGATTGGTTTCTCTGGGTCGAAAAACCTTCCGGATTCCCCAGTTTCATAATTATACTTGCTATAGGCAAAATTATCTCCGATAAACATGGGCCAACCGTAATTCCCAGGCTCACGGGCCTGGTTCATTTCATCATATCCTCTTGGGCCACGGGTTTCGAGACTGTCAACTCGTGCATCAGGTCCCACATCACCCCAATACAAGTATCCACGTTTTAAATCAACAGAAATCCTGTATGGGTTACGATGTCCCATGGTATAAATCTCTGGTCGTGTTTTTTCTGTACCTTCAGGGAAAAGGTTACCCTCGGGTATATCATAACTTCCATCTTCGTTGACTTTAATTCTAAGTATTTTACCACGAAGATCGTTGGTGTTTGCAGATGTACGTCTAGCATCAAATTGTTCCTTGCCCGGTATATCGTTCAAGGGTGCATATCCACTATTTACATATTTGGCCTCTTTGTCATCAAAAGGTGTAGAGTTATCTCCTGTAGATAAATAAAGAAGTCCATTGGGGCCAAAGGCAATAGATCCTCCTGTATGGCAGCATATTTCACGTTGGCTGTCCAACTCAAGAATTACTTGCTCGGAATCCATATCAAAATTCCCATCCTTAAACTTAAAACGCGAAAGTCGATTTATCCAATTGTCGCCTGATGGGGCATAATACAGGTAAATCCAATTATTTTCCGAAAAATTTGGGTCTTTTTGAAGTCCCATAAGTCCTTGTTCAGCATTTACCCCTGGTGTTTCCAGTGTTTTATGGTATACATCCAAAAAGGCAACTTGGCTAATTTCCTTAGTCTCATCGGAATACAACATTACTTCTCCCCTACGCTGTGCAATCAACACATCATTGTTTGGTAGCACGGTCATTTCCGTAGGCTCAAAAAATTGTCCCGTAGACAATGTTACTTTACTGAAGCGATCGGTCTCGGGTGGTATTTGGGATGTTGCCTTGGCATAATCCAATTCAAGGTTTTTACCGATGGCATAGTTAATACCGCCAAGAACATGTTTTAGAAAGAGTTCCTCGGAATAACTTTCGTCCGTATGTCCTGCTGCAGTGTAAAACGCACGGCCACCATCAAATTCGTGGTACCAGGCCATTGGATGGTACTCCCCGTTTTCGCCACCTTCGTAGGTGGACTCGTCCACGGTCATCAAAACATTGATGCCATCGTAAATATTTTTGTAGTTGTACAATTCATCGCTACGGTGCCATACGGAATCTGTAAAAAATTTTGTAGATTGATGGTTTTTATCTTTTATGATAAAATCCGCCTCCGGTGTTCCTGCTGGATGGCTCAAGAATTGAGCGCCGACCAATTTGTTGTACCAGCCCCAATCGTACTCGGTATCGGCCGCTGCGTGAATACCCACATAACCCCCTCCTGCTTGAATGTATCGCTCAAAAGCTGCTTCTTCACGTGCATTGAGTACATTTCCTGTGGTACTTAAAAACACGATTGCGGAATACTGAGCCAAATTTTCGTCGGTAAATAATTGGCCGTTTGTTGTAGTGTCAACAACAAAATTGTTCTCTTGGCCCAGTTTTTCAAGAGCCGCGATTCCTGATGGGATAGAAGCATGTTTAAATGCCATTGTTTTTGAAAAAACCAAAAGCTTGGGCGGCCCTTGGCGTTTTTTCTCACACCCAACAAGAACAAAAAGTAGGCATAACGCCCCTAAAATGTAATTCTTCATGTGCATTAATAATTGTTGTAAAATCTTAAAGTTTAGTTTTGGCAATTAGCTAATAGCTAACTATGTGGCAATATAATTACTATTTTGCTGAAAACCGGCCTCTATTGTCTCAAATTGTAAAAATAAACGGATTCGTTGTAATTCAACGATATTATAACTCTGTTTTAAAACGGTCTATCATGCTTTTTTACAAATTGAGGCACCACTTCCATAAATGGTCATAATTATTTGTCCCTACCGTACTTTTTGTGATAAATCCATGCTGCTACTCCCCCAACAAATGCAAAAACGCTCAACATCAAGAATACATTTTGGTGTCCCAATTCCTCTCCGGGGTGTGCATCCAGCAGCATACCGTAGGCCGGACCCGCAAAGACATCGGGGGTATAGCCGATCAAAGAGATGAGTCCGACAGCGGTTCCCGTTAATGCCATTGGTATTTTACCAACGTGCATTACTCCAAAATACAGGGCCCGTATGCCATAAACCCCTGCCGCAATAACAACTACCGATATAAAAAACAAGAGTGTGGTTGTTGGGGCTATCACGCCACTGGCAAAGAGCAATCCTCCAATCAATGCCAAAACAAAGCTTACCACTAACAGCCATGTAATTTTCAATCTATCAGCGATCAAACCAAAAAGAATGCCTATGGTAGGACGTAGAAATTGTAGCAGGGTTCCCACTTTGGCGGAATCCACTTGATTGTACAACATGACTTCTTCGGTATATTGCGAGATGATATCCGTAATCTTGTAACCTACATAACCACACAGTATAATTACCATGAGCAACCAAACCGAAGGTAATTTAAGCACTTGTTTAATATCTTTCCAAGAAATGCGTTCGAGAATGATTTTCTGATCACTTTCTGTGGTTTTCATGAAAAACCACACTAATACCCCTACCAAAATAATAATGATGGAGGCTGTATATAGAACATAAGTGAACGCTTTTTTGCGGTCATCAAGATCGGGAGAATCCGATAAAAAAAACGAAAAGACCACTACGCCCATCAAACTGAACAAGGCGCCTGTTAGTCCTCGACCACCATCGAGAAAGCCAAAGGCTTTTCCTTGGGAATCAGTTCCTCCCCAAATTCTTGTGGCCTTGATCATGGGTGCCCAAAAAAGAAAAATAGTGGTAAAACCCCACCAACCGTATAATATTTGGAGTACCCAAAATGCTGGATAGTGAGCAAACACAAAGCCACCCAAAGCAGTCATCCATAAGGCAATGGCTATCAATTTTCGGGCTTGATATTTATCTGCCAAAGGTCCGCCCAGCACATAAGAAACCATCGCCACCAAACCGTACACCGAAAAGCAAAGCCCCAACTGAACATTGTCCAACTCCAAAACATCCAACACAGTGGGTCTAAAAACGCGCGGCAATACAAAAGGAAGGATAAAGATGGCCTCTCCCGAAAGAATCAACAATAATAAATAGAACCAACTCGGTTTTGTTTCGTTCAAAACTAGGATTTGGATAAAAGTCACTAAAAAAACCGGAAAAACCCAAAAGCATGAAGAATAAAAAATCGGGTATCTTTAAGGTTTCTAAAATCGACCCTAAATGATCCGACTACTTTTTTTATCTCTTATACCTATTATAATAAGCTGTAAAAAGGAGACCACCAACCATTTCGATTTGGCAATCACCAATGCCCAGGTCATCCATCTGGAAACTGGAAAAGTTGAACACCAGAACATTTTTATTTCCAACGGTATAATTGAAGCGGTCGAAGCAGTTGGCTCAATTAATTTTAAAGCTGATTCCACCATCGACGCCTCTGGAAAATATCTACTGCCCGGGTTTTGGGACAACCATATCCATTTACGTGGCGGGGACTCTTTGATTGCAAACAACAAGAATTTTTTAAAATTATTTATTGCCAACGGCATTACCACGGTCCGTGATGCAGGTGGTGACCTTACCCATTCTGTTATGGAATGGAAAAACAAAATCGCTTCGGAAGAATTGACCGGCCCCACGATTTTTACTGCAGGACCTAAAATTGATGGCCCAAAAGCCACTTGGGCGGGCTCTTTGGAAGTTGAAACGGAAGAAGCTGTTGTACAGGCTTTGGATTCCCTTGAAGCCTTGAACGTAGACTTTGTAAAAATTTATGATAGCAGAATTTCTCCTAAAAACTACCTAAAAGCTATCGAAGAAGCCAAAAAAAGGGGATTCACTGTATCGGGCCACATGCCGTTTACTGTTACTTTGGATGAAACCATTAATGCTGGGATGGATGGCATTGAACACCTCTACTACATAATGAAGGGGAGTGCCGGCAATGAACTTGAGGTTACCAAAAAAATGAACAATGGCGAAATGGGCTTTTGGAACGCCATGCCCGCTCTTTTGGACGCTTATTCGGATAGTACCGCGCAGGCGACTTTTAATAAATTAAAAGAAAACGATGTCTTTGTGGTGCCAACGCTTCATATTGGAAAAACATTAAGTTATTTGGATGAGGTTGACCATACCAAGGACAAATACCTTAAATACATGGGCAAGGGAATAATTAAGACCTATCAAGGTAGAATCCGATCAGCATTAAATTCATCTGAAGAAGCTAGGGAAAATCGCAAAAAACTTGATACTTTCTTTGGTAAATTGGCTAAATCACTTAACGATGCTGGGGTTCTGCTATTGGCCGGGTCGGATAGTGGTGCTTTTAACTCCTACACATACCCCGGCATATCTTTGCACAAAGAATTACAGGTAATGGTGGAAAACGGAGTATCGCCATTGAACGCACTTCGCACCTCAACCTTGAACGGTGCTAAGTTTTTAAATAAAACCGATGACTATGGAGCTGTTTCCAAAGGAAAAGTGTCAGACTTGGTTATTTTGGAAGCCAACCCGTTGGATGATATTGAAAATAGTCAAAAGATTTTTACAGTAATCAAAGGAACCCAAGTATTTTCCAAAATTGAGTTACAAGAATTATTGAACAGTGCTGCAATTGAATAATATCGTTTTAAACTAACGCAATTCCTTTACACTATTTAAAGATCAACGTTTCATATTTTGGTATCTTTAGCATTTCATTTTTTTTAAACCTATTATATGATCAAAAAATTAGCAACCCTATTTATCTTATTTGGATTATTAACCGTAAATGCCCAACAACCCGGGGAGGATGAAATGGGTGCCTGGTACATGTATTTTGGCACCAACAAAGTTTCGGAACGCTTCAGTATTCACACCGAGGCCCAGTTCCGATTTTACGAAACCACCAGCAACTTTAACCAAATGCTTCTGCGAACCGGGCTCAATTATCATATAAATCCAAATGCCATAGCTACGGCCGGTTATGGTTATATTGGCACGGACAATACCTTCTTTGAACTCGAAGGCGAGGTCAATTCCAAAGAACATCGAATTTTTGAGCAGTTTATTCTAAAGAATAAAGTTTGGGAATTTCTATTTGAGCACCGTTACAGGTTAGAACAACGTTTCTTGGATTTTGGCGAGACTACAGAAACCCAGCATCGGGCACGCTACCGTATTCAGATGACCTTGCCCCTTACAAATACTTTTTTCTTGAATTTCTATGATGAGCTTTTTATTAACCTCCAAGATGATTTATTCGGTCAAAACCGACTATACGGAGCTGTTGGCATACACATTACGGAGAACAGTAGTGTGCAGCTGGGGTACCTGAGAAACCAGTTTGCAAATGCCGTTTATAACCGATTACAGTTGGGAGTTTTCTACAATCCAGATTTGAGGGGACTCTTCAAAAAGAAGAAACCTTAAAAATGTTTGACAGCAGTACATATTATCCCTAACTTATAGGCTAATCTTTAAAACAATAATTTTAATGAAAAAAGTACAAATAACAGTCCTAGCGCTACTATTTATAACGGCCTTTAGCTGTAAGCAAGCAAAAAAAGAAGCCCAAGAAACAACGGAGGAAGTTGAGGAAACCGTTGAACAAGTGGCAGAAAAAATCGACCCACAGGTCATTACTTTTGAAATGGAACCAAAAAGCGATAGCAATGTAAGTGGTGAAGTCGTTTTTACCCAAGATCAAGGCGAAGTGATCATGAGAGCTACCTTTTTAGGACTTGACGAAGGTGAGCATGCCATTCACCTGCACGAAAAGGCCGATTGTTCGTCTGCCGATGGAAAATCAACCGGAGGACACTGGAACCCAACTTTTGAAGAACACGGAAAATGGGGTTCGAAAGATGGTTACCACAAAGGCGATATTGGTAATTTTACCGCTGATGTCGATGGGAACGCCACCGTAGAATTTTCTACGGACGAATGGTGCATTGGTTGCGGCGATGAGAAAAAAGATATTTTGGGAAAAGCGGTAATCGTTCACCAAGGTGTTGATGATTACACATCGCAACCTTCAGGTGCCGCAGGAGCAAGAATTGCCTGTACCGGCATCATTCAATAATATTGAAATAACAACAATGCAAAAAGCTGTCCAACCGGGCAGCTTTTTTTTGTTGACCGCCCTTTAAATATTGTCTAACTTGGACCTGAATTTAAAATAACCGGGATGAAAAAATTTCAAATTGCCGCATTAAGCCTGTTACTGATAGCCGTTTTTAGCTGCAAGCAAACAAAAAAAGAAGAAGAAAAAACAGAAGAAACGGTTGCCAAGGCCTATAGTATTGTAGAAGATTCCACCACTGTTAGGTTTACTGCCTATAAAACTACAGATAAAGTTCCCGTTGGCGGAACTTTTCAAGAAGTTGAATTGACTTACACCTCTGGCGAAACACCCGAAGAAACATTGAACGGGCTTGAATTTACAATTCCTGTAAGCAGCCTTTTCACCAATGACCCCACCAATGTTAGGGATCCCAAAATTATCGAGTTCTTTTTTGATAAAATGATAGAAACACAATCCATAAACGGAACCTTCTCTTTTGATGAAAGCAACAAGTGTTCCGTGAACCTGAGGATGAACGGTGTATCTGCAGAACTTCCCGTGGAATATGAAATCACCGATGACAACCATGTAAATTTCTCGGGGATTGTGGACTTGAAGAAATGGAATGCTTTGGATGCCTTGGCTTCTTTGAACGAAGCTTGCAAGATATTACACACTGGTTCCGATGGTGTCAGCAAAACTTGGGAGGATGTTGCTATCGAAGGTTCTGTTTTATTGGAGCAGAAATAAGCAATAGCTTTTCAACAAAGATTTATGAAGAGGGCTGTTAAGAGCAGCTCTTTTTTTATATATTTAACCAACTTCGATGAATCTGGACAACCTCATACAGCAATTTCAACAAAAAGACACGGTCGCTTTTGAGACCTTGTACAATATGTATGCTGAAAATATATGTGGGGCAATCAATGTAATTGTCAAAGATTCCGAGCGGTCCCAAGAAATTTGTCAAGATGTATTTGTGAAGATTTGGGAGAAATCGAACCAGTACGATGCTTCCAAGGGACGTTTTTTTACATGGTTATTAAACATTGCACGGAATGCCGCTATCGATGAAGTGCGCTCAAAAGCCCATAAGAACAAAAAAAAGAACCTTCCCGTTGATTCTCTCGTAGGTATTTATGAAAACGGCGAAGATTTAAACAGTAAAATGGACACCATCGGTCTTCAATCTTTATTAAAAGGGTTGAAAGAAAAGTGCATTTTATTGATAGATATGCTTTATTTTAAGGGGTATACCCAGAAAGAAGCGGCCAAAGAGCTCAACACGCCAATTGGTACCATAAAAACAAGGATAAGAAGCTGTATTTCTAACATTAGAAAAAATATGGCATAAGCATGGATGTAGAAGAATACATAGCGTCTGGAATATTGGAACTCTACGTTGCTGGAGCACTGCCCCCCGAAGAAAATTTGGAGGTGCAGCATTATGCCATTCAGTACCCTGAGATCAGAAAAGAAATTGAAGCAATTGAAAGAGCTATCCTTGAACTTACCGAAGCCGCTTCGCCAAAAATGCCACAGGATGGGTTTGCAAAGGTAAAGGCTGAAATAAACGATGTTATTCCATTTACTCCCCAAACCACTTCAAGCAAGGCAACTCCGTGGCGAAGTTATTTAGGATGGGCAGCATCGGTACTATTGGCCATTGGTTTGTTCTGGATGTATACGGAAAATTCCAAACTCAAATCCGAGATAGAGCTTACCAATCAGGAAAAACAAAGCTTGGAGGACGTTCTGTCCAACACCCAAGAAGAAATAACCCTTAAGGAAAACCTATTGCAACAGCTTAGGGACAAAAACGTGACGGTGATCGCCCTTGGCGGACAAACGGTATCCCCATCATCTTACGCAAAAGCCTACTGGAACAAAGAAGAAAACAAGGTGATTATTGATGGGCAAGGTCTGCCTGAGCCGCCAGATGGGTTCACCTATCAGGTTTGGTCCTTGAAATTAGACCCGCTCACCCCTACAAGTATTGGGTTGCTGGATGATTTTGCATCACAGGACACCAAACTCTTTACCTTGGAAAACGCCAACGATTCAGAAGCATTTGGTATTACTTTGGAACCTGAAGGCGGTAGTGAAACGCCAACGCTGGAACAATTGTATACCTTGGGTGCAGTTGGTTCCTAAAACCATTTTTTTCGTTTAAAAATGATAATGGAGGTTATAGTAACAACAAGCATCACACCCAACAATATAAAATAACCGTAGGGCCATTTTAACTCGGGCATATTTTCGAAGTTCATACCATAAATACCGGCCAAAAATGTAAGTGGGATAAACACTACCGAAAAAATGGTCAAGGTCTTTATAACCTCGTTCAATCGGTGTCCTTGCACACTGAAAAAAAGGTTGATTTGGCTTTCCAATTCCATAATATCGGAATCTATATCGGTGATCAATCCATTGATCTGCTCCCTGAGTTCACTAAAATACTTAGTCTGAAATCCTTTTACCTCCACCCTTTCTAGTTTAATTATAATATCCCTAAGCCCATGTGACGCCTTTTTAAAATCTTGAATGACAGCCTTTTTTTGTTCCACTTCGAACATAAATTCCGGTGTAGGCTCACGTTTTACAATGGCATCCAATGCGTTTTCCATTATCACACTTTCCTCATATTTATCCTTATAGTTGTTTATCAAGGTTTCCAGAATAAAGAAAAGGAGGTAATCCGCCCGTTTTTTTCTGATGATTCCCTTGTTTTCGAATATGCGTTGGCGAATCCAATCAAAATGGTCGCCCCGTTTTTCTTGTATGCACCAATTAAAATCCTTGGACACCACAAAATACATTTGTTCGGATTCCATACCATGCCCTTCGGTTTTTAGGATTTGGGCAGCAATAAACAATTGGTCTTCCAATACTATGACCTTATTGCCCATTTTTGGGTTCAACAACAATCGTAATAAAAAATCATCCAGGCCATTGCCACCAACCATTTGTCTAAACTCCTCCATATACTCCAACCCATAAGTGTTTACCCAGGTAATGGATTTATCTCCTTTGGAAAGTTGCATATCTTCCTGTAAAGAGAATTTACGGTTGTAGTAATTATCCGGCGAGTAATTTATTACCCATGAATTTTCTTCAAATTCTGTTATCATGGCTTAAAAAGTGAAAGGGTTTATTCGTAGTTTAGGACTATAAGTTAATCCAAATTTACTAAGAACCATTATGATTGACCCCATGTCCTTTAAATCCGAGATTTTATTCACTATTGTTCTTCTGGCCATCATCATAGCCCTCAATTCGTTGAGCAAAAGGGCCATTAGGCGTTTTGGCAAAATCAGTTCCATTGATATGAACAGCAGGAAAATTATTTTTTACTTGAGCAACTTGCTGTATTATCTAGTAGCGTTCATTGGAATTTCGTTGATCTGGGGTGTAAACTGGGAAGATTTTTCTGTGTTTATATCGTCCATCCTGGCCATTCTGGGAGTTGGGTTTGTAGCCCAATGGTCCATTTTGTCCAACTTAACGGCCAGTGTTATACTGTTTTTTAATCATCCATTGCGTTTGGGCGACAGGATCCGCGTAATGGACAAAGATTTTGATTGGACGGGCAAAGTAGAGGATATTAGCGGTTTTTACCTTTTTATGCGCACTGATGATGGCAAACAAATAACAATACCTACCAACTTGGTGATTCAAAAAGGAATAGAAATATTAAAAGAGGAAAAAACGGAACCCGACTTAAGTGCCGATAAATAAAACGCCATGGCTTTACAACCATGGCGCACCTAAAAACAACAACCAAGCCGAGACCATGGCGATCTCCAACCTAGGTTCTTATAAGAGATGGTTAAAGACTAGCTATTTGAACCTCTTTAACAGGCCCAAGTTCGTATACTGCCCCCATTAGCTCTTGTTTTAATTCGCTTACTTTTTCTTTTTTGCCATTGGCCTTATAGATTTCTGCCGCTTGGTGAAGAATGGCCGGCTCATACGTAGCACCGATTACGTGCTTTTCTATAACCTCCATGGCTTTTTGTTCCTCTCCCAAATAAAGTAAGCTATATGCCAACCATCCATAAGACTCTGGCGTAGGTCTGTTGTTCACTTCTTTCTGTGCCAGTTTAAATGCACTCTGTTCCACATCCATGCTCAATAAAAAATCTACATTATGGGCATTGTACATATCGCCATAATCTTTGTTGTTGCCCACAATCCTATAATAGCTGTCCAATGCTTGGACTTTGAGCATATCATCATTTAAAAAGGAGGCCACTTCGGCTTTCAACAGGTAATATTCGGGAGATTTGTTCTTTTTCATGATGGAGTCCAATATCCGGAGGGCCTCGGTGCCATTTCTTTCGTGTGAGTATACTATCCAAGCTATACCTTTTTTGGCGTATGCATTTTGAGAATCTATCCGGAGCGCTCTTAGGTACAGCTTATAAGAATCTTCAATTCGCCCAGCATGTCCGTAAAAATCGGCAAGATTGGTATAGGACCACAATAGCAAATCTTTGTTTTTTGATAATTCGGCCTTAGCTGTGGCCTTTTCCATAAATTGAATGGCCGTATCCAAACCCCCTTTGTGATCGTTCCATTTTGCAACACGGATCAAATAGCCAAAGTCGGACATATTTTGGATACTATCCAAATATTGGTTGGCCAAATCATAATTGCCCAATTCCATGTGCAGGTCAAACAACAAACTCTGCGTTTCGTTTACGCCACTTCCCAAAACCCTGGCTTCCTTGGCTAATTGCAGTGCTTCTTTAAAACGGTGTTGGGAGATATAATTCCTGGCAAGAGCCCGCAAATATCCCGATTTGCCCACGGCAGCGATTTCCACGGCTTTTTTAAGGGATTGCTCGGCATCTTTTAAATATTTGATGTCACCCGTTCCTTTAAAAAAACGGCTGTATTCTCCAGCTACATTGCCCAAACTGAGCAATTGTATACTATCGGATTTGATTTTGTTATCCCAAAGTTTAAAGTATTTGGATGTGGTCCTTACAGGTTCTGATGCCAAAAAGTGATCGTAATCCTGTCTGTTTGTTTTGAATTCAGTTTCTTCCTGCTGACACGACACCAAAAACAACAGGGCCAGCGGCAAAAAGATATATTGTATTGTAGTTTTCATTTTGTTGTTGTTTTTAATTAAAAAAGGGGAAGGAAAGTTTCCTTCCCCCATCCCTTTCGTAGCAATTACTCGGGTGCTCCCAAATAGGGAAATGTAGTTGAAATATTGGCCGTAAGCCCAACACCATCAGATGTTAGCCTTGGCAAATCGGCCATACCATCGTCATCAAGATCTTGACCACTAAACCGGTCACCTTCCATACCTCCGAAGAACAAAATCAGCGATACATCAATAATGTCATCGTTTGGGTGTCTTCCTGTTAGAGCCACCTCATCCCCGTCGGGCACCAACACGTTGCCATCGCCATCAAGGTCGGTGCCTGGATTAAAATATGTTGTAGGAAGATCAGGGGCTACTTCTAGCACATCAGCCGCTAAGACCGTGGTCAAGGTCGCGGCATCCAATCCTAGAATATTGTTCTCATAATTCACATCGGCAGGGTCCAATCCCAGTTTAAGGGCGTACACATCGTGGTATTGCTCCAATCTGGCTTGAAAACCTGCTTGGAAGGTGGCTGCCATTTCCGAAGGAATTGTGGTGTTGTGGGCATCTTTAACGCTTGCCTCACCTTCCATATCAAAACTCAATGTGGTATTTATTCCTGGGCGACCAAGGTGGTCTACCTGTGCAAATGTTCCTGTAAAATCGGCTCCCATCATATCGTCGTCGTCCATCATATCATCATCCATCATCATATCATCGTCCATCATCATGTCGGCTCCGTTGTCATCATTGCTGCAGCCAACCACTAGGCCTAAGCTAAGCACAAGGGCTGTTATGTAAATTGATTGTCTTAGTTTCATAATATCTGTTTAAAGTTTCTTATTGTTTTCTGTTTGTAGTCACCCAAGTTTTATATACTGAAAGTCCAAGGGCGTTCGTAGCTGTTGGTACTCCCAACATGCTGTTTGGAATTTCCACTACAATGGAAAGTGTATTGGCGCCATCAAAAGTGTCTGCAGCTTCTTCTGGGGGCAAAAACCCTCCCGGAGCGGAATCCGTCTCAGGAGATATCACTGCATTGAACTGGAAAAAGTCAAAAAAGAATGGGTCTTGTCTGGGCCCAGCAAAAAGTGATACTCCATCAGAGGTTGTTTCTACAATGGAGGTAGCACCAGAAATCTCCACATCGCCCAAAGCAGCATCGGTATACACTTCGCTGCTCAAGCCTGTTTGAGAAGGAGCCGTTGGACCAAAAAAGTACATTCTACCGTCTCTTGCGATGGCTTGGATCACTTGGTCCTCTACCAAATCACCATCCAAATCAATATTGATTTCGGTAAGTACATCCTCGTCAAAAGTTCCGTAAGCCAACTCGGGCAATACATTGGATTGCAGGTCCACTACAAATACGGTATTGTCCGACCCCTCGCTGGGTTCAAAAGCATAAAAATCGGCAATGTCCGCAGTGGTTCCAGCCGAAGAGGGCGCATCTATATGGTCTGCAGCAACCAATACTGTGGATGCAATTACCAAGGCGCCTAAGCCTAATAGGTATTTCGTTGTTTTTTTCATGTTACTTGTTTTTAAAGTTTCGTTCACCCCTACCTACGGAACCTTTTAGGGGGTGGTTTGGTTTTTAAATGTTAAAATTATCTTAATGTAATTTTAATGAAGTACTCGCCCCTAGATCAAAAAAAGTCGGATAATTTGTTTTACTTTGGCTAGTCAATTCATTAAAATGAACCCTTCTGCCTCTGGATGGATCAATAAGTTTGGTCACCTTGTAGACCAAGAGTCTTCTAAATTTAAAGACTTTAACAGCCTGTACAGGGAACTCAAAACAAATGGCTTTATTTACGGCGTGCATTTAGATATATCTTCCTTTATTGAGGTGGAACACACCTTGAGCGAAGATGAAATTGCCAAGATCAACTTGCTCACGGCTTTATATTTTACCTATACTTTTGAAGTGGGGAAAACGGATTTCGAAGCATTTGTGAACAAAGTGTTCGAGTACTATCAGTCTTTGAATGTTAGTAAGGTTTCTTTCCTTAATAGAATATTGAGCGGTTCCAAAACGGAGTCCCAACTTGAAAAATTGATTGATTCCAGAATCTATTTAAGTGACAATACTTTTAGCAGGGCATTGGGAAATAGCCTGACCAATTCCTTGCTGTATGTTGACATCCTCATATTTATGGTTTATCTCCGAGGCAATAGGGACATGATGGAACATGCCCAACTTTTGGAGTACGTGACCATCAACATTGTTTACCATGCGCTCAACTCCAAAGAGACCCACGAATCTGATGAGAAATTAATTCAATTATTGGGTTCATCCCTAACCTATGTCGACCTCGACAAAACAAAATTTATTGGAAATTTTTCCGATTTATTGACCCAAAATTTTACCGAAAATGAAAAGGATTATTTTTTGGATATGGCCTGCTTGACCATCTGGGAAGACAAGGCTTTGGACTACACCGAAACGGACTATATTTTTGGTTTGGGAAAGGACCTTGGAAGGTCTAAAAAAGAGGTGGAATTTGAATTGGGATTTGTTGCGGATTTCTTTGAAAAAAACAAGGACAAAATTGCCTATCTGAACAGCAAAAATTTGGCCGTTCAGTTTTACGATGGTATGTCCAAAAATGTGAGCAAACTTATTCTTAGAAATAGCAAAAGATTAAAAAAGGAGCTCACCCAAAGCAGGGAGTTGGTCGCGCTTTTATCCAAGTCCACGGTCAAGGATTTAAATGCCGAAGAGAAGAAAAAAGTACAAAATCAATTGCTCGATATTTTTAAGAGTATTCCCTCTTTGGCTATTTTTATGTTGCCCGGCGGAGCGATTCTTCTGCCTATTTTTATTAAATTGATTCCGAAGTTGCTTCCCTCTGCTTTTGATGATAACCGAGTGGAAGAAAAATAGCGTTTTTTACCTAAAAAAGCTGCTATAAGAAATATTTATAGTTGATTTTTAAATTATTTTAATATTTGATAACCAGCTATTTAAATATTGTTACTCTAACCATAACTTAAAGTCTCTAACGCGCTCTCTACTTACAATAATATCATGCTCATTAAATCGGTTCAGCTTGATTTGAAGCCTTGAATTGGTATATGAAATGATGTCTCCTACGTGGTTGATATTCACATAAAACTTTCGGCTCACCCTAAAAAATGTCTGAGGCTCCAACTCCTCCTCCAACTGTTCCAAAGTAGTGTCCAACAAATAATTTCTTCCATCCGAAGTTGCCGCATAGGTTCCTTTGTTTTCGCTATAAAAACATTCCACATCATCGGCGTTTATAATTTTTAAATGTTGTCCGACCTTGGCCGTAAATCGTTTTTTGTATTCCCTCTCCAAAGGGTTAATCAAAAGATTTTTTATGTCGTTAAAATCAATCGGTATTCTACGATTTTCGGGCTTAAAATTTTGATACTTTTTCACCGCACTTTCCAGCTCTTCTTCGTCTATTGGTTTCAGTAAATAATCAATGCTATTTAACTTAAAAGCTTGGAGCGCATATTCGTCATAAGCGGTGGTAAAAATGATGGCACTTTTCACCTCGATCGCATCAAAAATTTCGAACGAAAGCCCATCGGATAATTGAATGTCCAAAAAGATTAAATCGGGGTGGGGATTATCTTGAAACCAAGCAATGGAATCTTCAACGGAATGCAACATGGTGGAGACCTCAATTTGCAATTCCGAAAGCAATCTGGACAATCGTCTTGCCGCTGGTTTTTCGTCTTCAATGATCAGGACATTCATTTTTTACGTTAATTGTTTTTTGGTTAGATACTTTATTGCCTACTGCTCTCTAAAATATAACAACTGACTTTCTACCTATTATTTTCTTATCTGTATTTATCAACATGATCTTTGTCCTCGTCCATATATTTTTGAATCTGTCTTTCTTCCCATTTTTTGAAAAAAGTGAACCTGTGTCGCAATACAATGATTGAATGGACGGCCAAAATCACTCCCCATATCAGGATGTTGGCATTGATCCAATCGTAGTAATAGGATTCCTTTGGAAAGGTCTCGGGTAAAAAGGACGTCAGGACACCCAATTTGAGCAACAACAAAGTACCGTTTACGATTACAAATATGCCGATATGCCTATAATAGCCTTTGAGTTCCTGAACTCGCTTGTTAGCGGCCTCTCTGGCCATGTCTCTATCTGTCATTATTTTACTTGTACTTGTTCATTTCCTCTTTGTCCTCATCCATATATTTTTGGATTTGACGCTCTTCCCAATCCTTGCCCAACATGGGGTTGAACCCAAAGGTTCTGGATGCATGGAACAACACTCCCACCCCCCAAGCTACCAATGTGATAAAATGTTCCCATTGCCAAAAACTATCTGACCTTAGGGAGATATTGATCAAAATAAAGGTGTTTATTACCACATAAATGGCCAAGTGTATATAAAAGCCTTTTAGTTCTTCAACCCTTTTCTTGGCTTTATTGTATTTTTCCTTATTAAAGTTTTCCATGATTATTTCCATTTATTGTTCTGTTCTTCATCGCGCATAATCTTCTCTATCTTGCGCTTTTCCCATTGTTTTCCAAAAAACGGGTTAAGGTCAAAAGTTTTAATGGCATGAAAAACAATACCGATACCCCACCCAAAAGCGGCCCACAAAAACCACATATAGCCAAAACCGGTGGTAAAATAATTGATCAGCGCCAATCCTGAGATCACCAAAACATAGGAAGTCAGGTTTCCGTAAAACTTTTTAAGCTCGTCCACGCGCTCCCTTGCCCGCATGTACTTGTTTTCTTTATCGGTATTTTCCATGGTATTCGAATTTGATGTGATGTTGCAGTTAAAAATACTCATTATTAAAATTCTTTATCGTTCATAAGTTCCTGAATCTTACGCTCTTCCCATTCTTTTCCAAAAAGGGGATTGTGTCCGTAAGCCGACATCCAGTGACCTATTAGTCCGAGACCCCATCCCACGGCCGGAAAAATAATCCATGGGAAACTTGTAGTGCTATAATTGATATATACCAGTAAAGGAATCACAATTAGGTAAGCTGTAAGATTGTAGTAAAAAGATTTGATGCATTCCACCTTCTCCTTGGCTTTGGCATATCGAAGTTCTGTTGCGTTTTCCATGACTGTTCGGTTTTGATTTTTGATTACACTGCTAAATTCGGCATAGCAACTCCCTTAATGAAAAATGAATTCCTGAACTGTACATTTATTGGGATGAATTGTGGTGTTGGGGTTTAAGGTTTTGGGTTTGGAAGAGCAGGCAAAAAGGTTTGATGAAAACTACACGAAACCATTTTAATTGAACTTGATACCTGAACTTGAGCTTGATGCTTGGACTTGACACTTGAGCTTGAACTTAGCCAAGCAAGAGTTTTCGACTGCCCATTCGACTGCCTGCCCGTCCGACAGGCGGGCGCTCAGGATGACAGCTCGAACTGACATCCGACATCCGACATCTAAATTCTAAAAATCATCCTTATCCATAAGCTCTCTAATCTTGCGCTCTTCCCAGCGCTTGCCCCAAAGTGGGTTATAACCGAAGGCTTCCATCCCATGGACAAGCACACCGAACCCCCAGCCAAATGTTGGAAAAAATGCCCAAAGAAAATCCGTTGTTCTAAAATTGAGCCACCACAAAAAGGGAATCACAACACAATAGGCCATAAGATTGCCGTAAAATTCCTTAATTGCCTTTACCCGCTCTTTGGCCTTTACGTACCGCTTTTCTTCAATATAACTCTCTTGGGTCTCCAATACGGTATATTTTTGGGTGAGCATGGGCAGAAACACACTAAAATCCGACTGTGTTTTTTTAACAACCATTTCACGGTCGGTTAAAATACGGTAGCGTTGCTTTATATTCTGTAATCCGACCCCGCTACTTTTTTTCACCACTTGTTTTTCCTGAAGGTTATTGCTGACAACCAACATGCCTTGTTGTTCAAAAACCTTGATGTGCAACGGCCTGGATGAAGTGACCACATTATGTTTTACGGCATTTTCCAGCAATAGTTGTAGGGACAGCGGCACAATTTTAGCTTCAGGTTGGGAACAGCTATCCGGAATATCGAAGATGATGCTATCCTCGAAACGCATTTTTAGAAGTCTTACGTAGGTTTTGGCGAATTTCAGTTCTTCATCCACGGTAACCAGGTCCTTATTTTTCTGCTCCAGCACATACCTATAAACCTTGGACAGTGATGTTGTAAAGTTTTGGGCCTGATGTGGGTCTTCATCTATCAAACTGGTTAAAACATTGAGGCTATTGAACAAAAAATGGGGGTCCAACTGGTTTTTTAAAGCATCGAAACGGGCAGATGCCGATCCTGCTATGATCTTCTGTTCTTTTACCTGCTTCTCTTTGTAATATTTGTAGTAATAAGCAGCATAGAACAAAACGGCCACTGCCATGGAAATTAAAAAAGAGCTTACATAATACTCCGTGCGCTCTTCTGCCAAAAATTGATCTATTGATTTTTTATATACCAGCACCCCCAGGACAAACCTGGAAATACCAATTCCGATAATCGAGGCTATAACATTGCCCAAAAAACCATAGCCTATATATTTTTTTGTAAAAAGTCGTTTATCATACTTCCGCATCAAAATGATAAAGGACGCAGAGTTGAGCATATAAATGATCACAGAAAAAACCATACTCTCCCAAAACTCTGTCCAAAGCTCTTGAAAAGTAAGGTCCCACCCCTTAACAAAGAAAATAATGAGTAAGACCATGTAAATGGCCACCCCCACTAAAAACGCCCTTACAAGTTCCCTTATTAAGAGTTTCATCCTTTTCTATTTACCACAGTTCGCCAAAACCTCTTTCGCTCTTTCTTCTCCCCAAGTAGGGTAAAACGGTGTTTCGGATTTAAAGGTAGCAAAAAGTTCCAAGGCTCTTTCCACATCCTTACAATAGGGTACAGTGTCCTTGCCAAAGTATCTTGCCGATCCCATATCCCACTCTGCCTTGGAAAGGATAACCCGGGGGTTGTTAGGGGCCAGTTCCATTGCTTTTTGATAGAGTTGTGCATTTTTTTGTGACAGTGTCATCCCATATGTGACACCATCAAAGGCAATCCAAGCTGTATTGATGAGTGCTTCCTGAATCAATATCTCAGGGTTATTTGGTGAAATGGCTTTGGCCACATCTATAAATTCTTTGGCTTTTTCGAGCTGTTTTCCTAGTTTTTCTTCATCCTTTTCCCCGAATGAGATTATGGTGTTTATTTGAGAAACATAGTAATACGGCAACCAATTGTCCGATTCCGCTGTGGCTATTCGTTCAAAAAGGTTTGATGCTTCCACCATCTTTTGGTCTTGCCATAATTCAAATGCCTTTTCCATACCCTTTGCGTAACGGTCTTGTGCGTTGACAAAGGTGGCTCCCATTAATAAGATTGATAAAATCAGATTTTTCATGACTGTCGCTTATTTATGCTCAGCTTGACTGAGTATCTCTCATCTTGACTGCGCATTGATTATTGATGCCACAAAAATGAATCAGGAACTACAATTTTAAAAAGAAGGATTACCGAACTGTACATATTTGGAGATGGATTGTAATGCGCTTATGTTTTAAAAAGCTCGTTTAATCCCTGGTTGAGGGTTTTATTAGCGACGCTCTACATCGAAATAAATTGACCTTTTTTCGTTTGAATACCTCGTGGGCTTGCCTCTAGGTAGTTGATTATTTATACTTTAGCAAACGGTTAAAAATTGAAGCAATCCATGTACATTCCACCCCACTACAACAATCAAAACATTGAGGAAATCAAAGGTTTTCTGGTAAACAACAGCTTTGCCATCTTAATCAATATTGTTGACAATAAACCGTGGGGCACCCATATTCCTTTGGAACTGGAGACCGACGAAAACGGGAATGATATTTTGGTGGGGCACATTGCCAAAGCAAATCCCCAATGGAAAAATTTTTCGGACGAAGCAGAAGTTCTGTGCATTTTTAATGGCCCGCATGCCTATGTTTCATCTTCTTGGTATAAAGAGGAGGAAGTACCTACTTGGAACTATATAGCGGTGCATGTGTATGGGAACTTAAAGATTTTGAACGAAGAGGAAACCATGCAATCCATGCACAGATTGGTGGACAAGTACGAGAAAGCTTCCAAAAACCCGATTTCTCTTAAAAACTTATCCCCAAAAACCTTGTACCAAGTAAAAGGAGTCGTGGGTTTTAAAGTGGAGGTATCGGATATACAGGCTACTTACAAACTATCCCAGACCCGAGCCAATGACCACCACAAAATAATATATGAGCTTGAGGAACGCCCAGACCCGGGAAGTCAAGGCATTGCCCAGCACATGAAAGGTAAAACCTCTTAGTGGGTTATTCGATATCTTCAAAGTTAGTATCTGCCCAATTGGAATACTTTGGATTCTCAACATGCATGATCCAAATTTCGTCCTGATACTTACCTCTCATCATTGATTGATAGGCAGCATGGGCCGTTTCGCTATCTTCATACTTTGCCAAGTAAACATAATTGAGACCGTTATCAGGATTCTTGAAGTATTGTGCCTGCAATCCCTTGCTTTTCAGTTCTTTCATAAAGTTTTTTAGGTAGGTCTCATTTTTGAAAACGTTGGCCACAATATAGTGCCCTTTCCCTACCCCATCAAGGTCAATATATTTTTCAATGGGCTTAAACGCTCCTCCATGAAAAGAACCCTCACTTTTCTTATTGGATTGTTTGGTGACGGATTTGGAGTTATCTGCAAGAGCCTGCGCAGTCGAAGTTTCAATTTCATTGTAAACGGAGTCCAAATCCTTGTTGTCCGCCAAGTACAGCTTTTGGGCTTTGGTTTCAATATCGGGAATCTCATCTCCGTTGTGCCTTTTCACAATTCGCATAACCATCTCGAAACGTTTTTCCATTTCCTGTTCCCTACTCTGTTTCATGGAATCTATTTTGTAAAGGAGGTCGTCAATTACAGCGTAACTATCTTCTTGCTGCTCCTGCAATTGCGCAATACGCTCCTCCCAATAGGCCCTGTCCTCTTTATTGGAAGGGCGCAAAGTGGTTTCTTCATCCAGTCTACCAGGTTGTTTCGCTTTTTCGGTTTCATCACTTGCTTCGGCGACTGCCGTATTTTCAATCGCTTTTTTTGTTTCATCGTCATTGGAAACAAATGTGTTTTTGGAAAGATTGGGAACAAAAGAGTAAGCAATTGAAATTTCGTGGGTTACACCAAGGTTGGCAATGCTACTGTTCAAGCTTTTTTCAAAATTATAGCCAAAGGACAATCGTTGGTTCAAATTGAATCCAGTACCGGCCGATGCACCATAAAATTGGTCGTATCCACCTTGAATCCAACCCAATTTGGGAAGATCCAAAATAATCCCTCCTCCAAAGATAGGGTCTTCACTCCCTTCAAATCGTGCTCGTGCCAGGGGCATTAATCTCCCATCCTCAAAAACACCTCTTCCATTTTCCAACTCCTTAACAAACTGTACATGACCTGAAAAGGTTTTTTGATTTAGGTTGCTCAGGGATTTTCCTGACCTTAAATTATAATCCACCAAATTTTGGGCGAACACTCCAAAGTCGAATTTGCCCAAACTAAGGTTAAGGCCTGGCTGAAACGATATTACAGAGCTTTCCTCAGCTTCCATCAAAATGGGATCTTCTCCCTGAGTTACCGCTCTACTAGGATCATAGCCAGTTACATAGTAAGGGATATTCACCCCAAAGGTTAAGCTACTCTCTTCTCCCAACTGGATACCGTGGGAATAATTGGCCATGACTCCTAAATTGGAAATGACTCCTTCTTGCTGGTTGTAGAGGCTAAACCCGAGTCCAACCCTATCGTTTAACCTACCGCTGTAACTCAAAAAATAATTTTGGCGGTTGTTATCAAAATCAGCACTTTGGCTCCGATGAAAGAAGTTTACGTATGATTTGTCCTCACGTATTGATGAAAAGGTAGGATTGATCAAAAAACGGTTGAACTTCAACAAATTCTGAAATGGTACATCGTAACTAACATAGGGGTTACTTTCTTCTTGGGCCTGTAACGGGAAACCCAGAAAAACAAAAATCAATAACGCATAAACATAGCGTTCAAATTGGGGCGGAAATGTGATTTGGGGAAACGGGGGTATTTTTATCTCCATAGCCGATTGGAATTTGTAGGTTAATTTCCTGATTGGTCAGGCTAATATGTTTTTACTATTGTCATTCAGCAAGATTTGGGACTTGTAAGAATTTTAAGACTAATAAAATGTAAATCTACATATTTTATCGCCCAACAGGTAATTTTTTCGTTGAACGGTCTATTGGATTGATAGATAAGCAGTTTGAATTCATAAAAATTGAATTTCAGTTTATAAAATGTTCTGGGATTAAATTTATTTTTGACAATAAAATTCAAAATATCCCTTAGCATGGATGCGTCTTTCACCATTATCCCCTATTCTGAAACTTATAAAGATGCTTTTAGGAGCCTAAATGAGGAATGGATTACCAAATATTTTCAGATGGAGGAAATGGACCGAGTTGCACTCCACCATCCCAAAGAATATATTTTGGACAAGGGTGGATATATTGCGGTTGCTTTAATAAATAGAGAACCGGTGGGGGTTTGTGCTTTAATTCCTTGCCAATATGATGGTTACGATTTTGAACTGTCTAAAATGGGCGTCTCACCTAAAGCACAAGGCAAAGGTATAGGCAAATTGTTGGGACAGCACATTATTGATAAAGCCAAAGAGTTGGGAGCCAAAAAAATATTTCTGGAAAGCAATAGAAAATTGACCCCGGCCCTATCGCTTTACAAAAAATTAGGTTTTAAAGAAATGACCAAAATTTCGTCACCCTACGCCCGTAGCGATATTCAAATGGAGCTGACAATAACCACTGCCTAGTACAGCCCATGCTAGGTTTGTAACTGTCTTACAATTTTACAAGGTTTTAAACGACCACCTATTTACTATATCATTAAAAATGAGTATCTTATAGTGTCAAACCTTAAACCTCATTGCCATGGCTCTAATAAAATCGCTCAATAAATGGGCAAATGCGCATACGTATCTCCTTTTGGACTTGATCAGAGTTATGCTTGGCATCATCTTTTTTGTCAAGGGAATCGAGTTTATGACCAATTTTACGGAAATGGAGCGAATGGCACGTCCTTTTGAAGGAGTACCGGGGGGCATGTTCATTCTGCATTATATAGCTCCCGCTCATTTTGTTGGTGGTATTCTTATAGTTGTAGGATTGCTGACTAGATGGGCCTGCATTGCTCAGCTTCCCATACTTTTGGGTGCCGTTCTTACTAATTTTTTGGGCGAAATGGACACCAACAACCTCATGTTGGCCACCATTGTTTTATTAGCTACCCTCTTCTTTATTGTTTATGGTTCTGGGAAACATTCCGTGGATTATTACCTTAAAATGCAGCAATAGCCTATAAATTGTCCAGCTGGTTGCTCTTGCCACCCGAGCTTGTGGTCCAGAAAAATCCAACAAAGAAGAAACTGTCGGCCGGTGGGGTTATTGCTCTTCTATTGAATACTCCGTTGGCATCCGGAACTTCTGCATATTGATAATTGCTCACATTATTAAAACCCAATAGATTGCTCACCGAGAAATACAAAATCTTTTGTTGGTCGATAAGATAGGCCCAATTGAAGCTGAGATTGTTATAAGACTTTGTCTTTTCCGTCATAAAACCAGATGTATTGGGGTTATGGTACGGCCTTCCGGAACCGAACGAATAAGAAAGTCCGACTTGGGATCTTAGCTTATCCACCCAATATTTGGTGACCAATGATACATTATGTTTTGGCGCAAAGTTAGGAGTGGCTTTCTCGGGAAAGTTTCTGTAGTCCCTCTTGGTGTCCAAGTAAGAGTAGGAAGCCCAGTAATCTAAATGCTCAATGCTCTTGCTATCTCTCCAAAAAACATCGATGCCCTTGGCGTACCCGCCTCCCAAATTGGTGTAGTCGGAATTGAACTGTGGTGCATCCGTATCATACTTTACCAACTGGTCATAATCCTTATAATATACCTCGGTCCTAAAAGTTTTTCCATTATTGATATATTGATAATTGAGGATATAGTGCGATGCTTTCTCCATGTCCAAATTTTGGGTGAACTTAACCACTTCGGTAAGCGGTCTCTGATAAAAATCGCCATAGGCCAAAGAAAACTGCCCATCCTCTCCCGGCTTATAGGCCAAAGACATCCTTGGCGATACTTTAAACCCATCCAGCAAGCTGCAGTGCGTTCCCCGGACACCTAACTTCATGGCGAACTTGTTGCTCAGGAAAATATCTGATTCTACAAAAGCGGCCCATAAGCCTTCGTTATAACCACTATTGAACTCATCCACATCAACATCGGTATAATTTTCGTCATAATTGGTATTGAAATATTCCGCCCCAAAACTCAAATCATACCGATTACTAAAATTTTTACGTGCCTTTATCTTGATATGTGATGAAGTTTCTTTTGCATAGACTTTGTCTTCCTGTATACCAATATCATTGGTGTCCCATGCAATAGAAGCACCAGAGGTGAGACTCCAATCGTTAGCGAAAAAATATTTGTAAGATGAATTAAAGTACAGGTTGTTGTTCTTTAAACGGAACTGAACATAATCATCAAAATTGATATCCTCCTGCTCAATGTCCAAGTTGGTGTGGTTAAATCCCGTGTACAGTTTAAACATACTTATCTCTCCTTTGCTTCTAAAAACAGCTTCACCGGAAATGGATTCGTACGGACTGTCCCAACGAACACCTTGGTTTGATGGAATCAAAGCCTCATAAGGGGCAAGATTCATGTAAGATGTATTGATGCTGAGCGATTGGTCGCCCCAAATCTTTGTATGCCCCACTCCACCTCCAACACTCATTATGGAGATATCCGTTTTCTCCTGTAACGGCACATCCGCAGTGTTCAACAAAAGTACACTGGACAATGCCTGTCCATACTCTGCCGAATACCCTCCGGTGCTAAAGGAAATTCCCTTGAAAAGAAATGGTGAGAATCTGCCACGGGTAGGTGTATTATTGGGGGTGGCGTTGAACGGTTGAAAAACACGAAGACCATCTATAAAGACCTGCGTTTCACCTGCAGTACCTCCCCGTACAAACAAACGACCGTCCTCGTTTACCGTTGTGGTTCCTGGCAGTGTTTGCAAAGCAGCCACAAAATCGCCCGCTGCCCCTGCCGTGGTAACAATATCCAACGGTTTAAGTACCGAAACCTTGGAATTATCGCCCGCCTCAAAGGTTCCGGCCGTTAAAGTGACCCCCGACAAAGAGTTGACGGACGCTACCAACTTAATATGCAAATCCTTAAAATAGGAAACATCGCCAGCCTCGTAGTGGGGCTCGTAGGACAACATGGAAACAACCAAGGTCTGCATTCCCTCTTCAGTTGTTTCAAAATTAAAATTGCCGTCGGCATCCGAAGAAGCGCCATCGTAGGTACCTTCAAGATAAATGTTAGCACCTTCGATGGGGGTGTTTTTAGCATCGGTTACTTTCCCCGTAATGGCTTGTTGGGCAAAAGCAGCTCCCGTCCACATTAATAAAGTGATTAGATTGATGAAGATTTTCATGACTGTTCGTTTTGATTGATGCCACAAATCTCCCTTTCCACCCTTTGCCAAACCAAAACGAAATACCCAATTGTAGTTTTTTACTACTAAATTGAAATGGCCTATTTGCTTTTGCGATTCACTCCAAAAAATAAACATTTCGGTCCATTGAAATATTTTATAAGAGTCTTCTCCCAGAATTTTGGGGCAAACAAAACATCAAATACAAATAGTATGAAAACTGTTACACTAGCTTTAAGTTTCCTCTTTGTAAGCATTATTGCCATGGCGCAAGAAAAAACCAATGTAGCTATTACCGTTACCATCGACAACGTAACCAGTGATGAAGGAAAAGTACTTGCCAGCCTGCACACCACCGAAACTTTTATGAAAGGCCCGGGCATACAAAACTTGGAAAGTACCATTGAAAACGGAAAAGTAATCTTAAAGTTAAACAACGTAATACCAGGCACCTACGCCATTATGGCCCTGCACGATGCCAACGAAAACAACCGAATGGATTATCAGTCCAACGGGATGCCAAAGGAAAGCTACGGGATGTCCGGCAACGAAATGACCATGGGCCCACCGGATTTTAAAAGTGCCCTGTTTACCGTTGGCGATGAGGATTTGGAAATGAACATACGGTTTTAGTCAAAAAATATCATCAATCATTGAAAAGCCTGCTTCGTGCAGGTTTTTTTGTTTTGATTTCCCCTTGCTTTTAGGATTCTTTCTTTTCTATAGACTAACCTAATGGTTTTTTATACTTTTATGTCCTAAACTTATAATTGAATGACCATAACCCAGCTTCAATATGTGTTAGCTGTTGCCGAGCACAAAAACTTTACCCTTGCCGCGGAAAAGAGTTTTGTTACCCAACCCACCTTAAGCATGCAGGTACAAAAATTGGAGGACGAACTGGGTGTCCTCATTTTCGACAGGGGCAAAAAACCCATATCCATTACCGAGGTTGGAGAAAAAATTGTAGCCCAAGCAAAGAACATTGTCGCCGAAGCAGAACGAATAAAGGACATTGTTGATCAAGATAAAGGGTATGTTGGGGGAGATTACACCTTGGGGATAATACCCACGGTAATGCCCACATTGCTCCCCATGTTCCTAAATGCTTTTATAAAAAAGTACCCTAAGGTAAACCTGATTATAAAGGAACAATCCACACAAACCATGATCAAGAATATTTTGGACGGTCATTTGGATGCTGGAATTGCTGCAACACCCCTAGAAATTGAGTTTATCAAAGAACGTCCATTATATTATGAGCCATTTGTAGGTTACGTCCCAAAAAATCATCGTTTGGGATCACAGGAAGAGTTAATGATGGATGATCTGGATGTAAATGATATTCTTTTGTTGCAAGATGGGCATTGTTTTCGGGAAGGCGTCATCAATCTTTGTAAGGCCTCCAAAAACCGGCATGGGGACCATTTTAAAATTGAGAGTGGAAGTTTTGAGACCTTGGTCAGTTTGGCAGATGAAGGCATGGGAATGACCCTATTGCCCTACTTGAACACCCTACACTTAGAAACGGACAAGAGAACAAACCTAAAATCCTTTCAAAAACCTACCCCAGCGCGAGAGATAAGTTTAATTTACCATAAAAGCGAATTAAAAATACAGATAACCGATGCCTTAAGAGAGGTTATTTCCAGCATAGTCCGTGGTGCGATTGCTTTTCAGGATGTGAAAATAATCAGCCCCTTGGCCAAAAATTAAAAGAGCCGCTAAAAAGCGGCTCTTAGTTAGTGTTTATACTTTTAATAATACTAATGTTGATTGTAACTCTGGCTTGTCCACAAGATAAAATTGTAACCAGATTCTAAGCTCTTCCACTTCACTTGGCAATAATCTAGAAATAGCTTTCTGAAGTTCCCTAGCAAAGAGTTTAACATCAAAACTCACCTTTTGAAGGATTGTTTTGGTGTAATCTAACATAGCTCTAGGCATAATAATTTGATTAAATTGAATGTAAAAGGTTGTGTTCTAAATTAGTGAAAAACACGTTTAAAAAACCTAAGTTTCAGTTAAAAATTGAATATCTTGTTGTTAAAATTGACCAAGAGCCTATATGAGCCAATCACAAGTAAAATTATATAAACCACTGTTTTTCAATGTTTTTATCGTCATTTTTTTATTGACCGGATGTAGTCCCATCAAAAAAACACTGAACTCGAATATTGAGGGCGACAGCCTGAAAAATTCTTTCCATGGCCTTGTAATTATTGATGCCAATACTAAAGAAGAGATCTATAATCACAATGGCGACAAATACTTTACCCCTGCCAGCAACACAAAGATTGTAACTTTATATACAGGTCTAAAGTTACTTCCCAAATACATTCCCACCCTAAAGTATAAAGTGACCCAAGACACGATATTTATTGAAGGTACCGGTGACCCATCATGGCTGCACCCCTATTTTAACGACAGCACAGCAATAGCTTGGTTAAAAAATCAGGAGACCATTGCCCTTTACACCAAAAATCACAGCGAACCCCGTTATGGGCCCGGTTGGGCCTGGGAAGATTACGACACTTATTTTTCGCCCGAAAAATCCACTTTGCCCCTTTACGGCAACGTAGCTACCATTTCCAGCAACAATGGATTGGAAGTTTCTCCAAAAACATTCTTCCATAAAACCATAATCAAGGACACCACTTTAAAAAGAAAAGAGTTCCACAACAAGTTTTATATCTCTTCTACGGAACAGGACACTTTGGAAATTCCTTTTATGGCCAGTGAAAATTTGACCAAAGAATTACTTGAGACAGCCCTTGGGAAAAAAATTGCTTTGACCCCACATTTTCCATCTGGAGAGAAGCAAACCTTGTATGGAATAGAAACCGACTCTATTTTTAAGCGTATGCTTTTTAAGAGCGATAACTTTTTGGCAGAACAATTATTAATGGCGGCCTCGGCCACACTATCCGATACCTTGAGCACCGAAAAAGCCATAGATTTTATGTTGAACAATCATTTAAAGGACTTGGAACATCAACCGCGCTGGGTAGATGGGTCCGGACTTTCCCGTTATAATTTGTTTACGCCCCGTTCCTTTGTTCAAATTCTTCAAAAACTATATGAAGAAGTACAGGAAGAACGTCTTTTTGGGATATTTCCGATGTGGGGACCCAACAATACGGTCCAAGAATGGGAAGACCACACAACGGAGCCGTTCCTATTTGCCAAATCGGGCTCCGTGGGCAACAACTATAATTTGAGCGGCTACGTGAAGACCAAATCGGGCAAATTGCTCATCTTTAGTTTTATGAACAATCATTTTCGGGTGCCATCATCAGAAATAAGGGAAACCATGTATACTACCTTAAAGAATCTATACGAAAATTACTGATGCATAATTCTCTGGACTTGGGCGTATTGTAACAACATTATGGTCTTGGCATCTTTTATTTCACCGTTTTGCATCATGGCAATGGCTTTTTTAAAATCAAGTTCCAACACCTCAATATTTTCGGTTTCATCCGCCGCGCCGCCGCCATCGCTTACTTTCATGGCATCTTTATACTCCCCAACAAAAAAATGAAGGATTTCCGTTACCGAACCGGGTGACATGTAGGCTTCAAAAACCTTTTCCACCTTATCAATTTTATAACCCGTCTCCTCCTCTACTTCCATTTTAATGGTCTCTTCGGCATTGCCCTTTTCCAAAAGTCCCGCACATACCTCGATCATCATCCCATCATCATTACCGTTCACATACGTGGGCATACGAAACTGTTTGGTAAGCACAACCTTTCTTTTTTCAACATTATAAAGGAGTATGGCGGCACCATTGCCACGGTCGTATGCTTCTCGGATTTGTTTTTCCCAAACGCCATCGTCCCGTAAATATTCAAAAGTTATTTTCTCAAGGGAATACCAGTTGTCCGATAGTAGTTCCCGCTGCATATTTCTGATTCTGTTGCTAGCCAAAATGAAAAAGTTTTGGTTAAATATACAAGCTTATCCACTTATCATCCTGAATTACTGCAATCACTTTTGACATCAATATTATTATGTCGATATTTATGTTTTTTGATGAAAACCGACCAAACCCAATATTATGCGTAACCCCTTACTCCTTCTATTACTTTTTGCTATTCTAATAAGTTGTGATAAAGCCACCGAAAAAAAACTGCCCCGAATCGCTATTGCCGGCCTTGGAATTGAGTCCAGTACGTTTTCGCCAGCCCTTACCCATAAAGAAGCGTTTCACCCCAAAATCGGAGATTCCATATTTAATCGCTATCCGTTTATGGAAGCGGATTCATCTTTGAGGAAACGAGCCGAATGGGTTCCCACTTTAGTGGGGAAATCATTGCCGGGAGGCACGGTTACCCGTGAAGCCTACGAATCCTTGGTGGGCAAAACATTGACGATGTTGGAAGAAAACATGCCGTACGACGGCCTTTTCTTTGACATTCATGGAGCCATGAGTGTGGTGGGCTTGGACGACCCGGAAGGTGACCTCATCAAACGTATTCGAGAAGTTGTGGGGACCGATGTGTTGATTTCGACCTCCATGGATCTCCACGGAAATGTATCCAAACGTTTGGCGCGGCACTCCGACTTGATTACCTGTTACCGCATGGCACCCCATGAAGATGCCACAGAATCCAGAAGGCGAGCCGTTGAAAACTTGGTGTCCCGACTCGAAAACGGTAAGGGCAAGCCAAAATACAAAGCCTGGGTTCCCGTACCCATCCTATTGCCGGGAGAAAAAACCAGCACCCGCGTGGAACCCGGAAAAAGTCTGTATGCCCAAGTTCCCGAAGTGGAGCAACAAGAAGGTGTGATCGATGCAGCTATTTGGATTGGCTACGCATGGGCCGATGAACCCCGAAACCACGCCGTGGTTATGGCTATAGGGGATGATAAAAAGCTAGTAACCGAAGGTGCTGAAAAGTTGGCCAATAGCTTTTGGGATGTCCGTAACGAATTTGAATTCGTCGCCCCGACAAAATCTTACGAAGAAGCATTGGAACTTGCCCTTGCCAGTGACAAAAAACCATTTATGATCAGTGATATGGGCGACAACCCTACCGCTGGCGGTGCAGGTGATGTTACTTGGACCTTGACGGAACTCTTAAAAAGGGAGGAGTTTCATAAAACAGATGGCAAATCTTTGATTTATGCCTCAATCCCAGGCCCTAAATTGGTAGAAGAAGCCGTAAAAGTGGGTGTTGGAGGGAAAGTCAGCGCCCCTGTTGGTGCCGAGATTGACGATAGATATGCTCCACCCCTTATGTTAACGGGAGAAGTTACTGCCATAAAACATGGCGATGTACATGCAGAAACCGAGGTTGTGGTGAAAGTGGACAATGCCCATGTGATTGTGACCAAAAAGAGGAAACCCTACCACAGAAAATCCGATTTTACCGATTTGGGGCTTACCCCCAGTGAAACGGATATTATAGTCATTAAAATTGGGTATTTGGTTCCAGAACTTTACAATATGCGAGGAGATTGGGTCATGGCCTTGACCCCAGGTGGCGTGGACCAAGATTTGGAACGTTTGGGCCATAAAAGAATCATTAGACCCATGTTCCCATACGACCCCGATATGGAGCGTCCCGATCTTTCTGCCCGATTGATCAAGGCTTCAGATGAGCTGGACTAAACGGTAACCGCTTGGTTTAAATATTGTCGAAAGGGAAGCATCTCTTTGTAAACCTCGACGATTTTTTCTTTGAAATCAGGATTCAGCACGTCTGCTTTTGTCAGTTTGTACTCCACCGCGAAGGTTTTGTTGCGCAACAATTCAATATGCGGATGGTCGTTGGAAAACCCTTTGGGGGATGACACCAATTTCTCGTCCTCATATAAGCCGCCAAACATTTTTTTGAAGGATGGTTTGTCCAGAATCTGCTGCAATTCCTCACCATTATAATCAATGGCATCTCGGATACTGCGAAGCGTTTTGGAGTCAGGTCGCCATCGACCGCCTGCCAACAAGCAATGTTTTAGTCCAATTTCAATATAAAAATCGGCGGAATTGGGCGCTTTGTCCAACCCTGCACCCAAATGGTCTTTGTAGATAGGTTTATTCGGATGGAACATTAAATTATTATTGATTCTGTTGATGCCCTTTTTGCCTGGAGTTGGGTAATAATCGTCATGGAGTTGTGCCATGGTCAAATCCAAATCATCCAACCAAGCGATAAAATCGTTGCGAAGGGATTTGTACCATTTGCGGTTCGCATCCATCCATTCTTTGTTATTGTTCTTTTGAAGTTCTTCTAGAAAATGGAACAGGTCGTTGAAATTCATATGCGCAAAAGAAGTGATTTTTTCAGACTCCAGATATCGGAATTCAGATTTCTGACATCTGACATCCAGCACCTAAAACCTATTATCTCCATCCAACAAATCACCGATACCGCCCAAAATACTTCCTTCACCTTTATCTTTTCCGCCGCCATGGGGTGCAGCGGCCCAAACTCGGCTGGCCAACCTACTGAACGGCAAAGATTGAATATAAACGGTTCCCGGACCACGTAGCGTAGCAAAGAAAAGTCCCTCCCCACCAAAAACAGTATTTTTAATGCCGCCCACAAACTCAATATCATAATCCACAGTTTGGGAAAAACCAACAATACAGCCTGTATCAACTTTTAAGGTCTCTCCAGGTGCCAATGTTTTTTTCGCCATGGTTCCACCAGCGTGCACAAAGGCCATTCCGTCACCTTCCAACTTTTGCATAATAAAGCCTTCGCCTCCAAAAAACCCACGGCCCAAGCGTTTGGAGAACTCAATGCCCACGGAAACGCCTTTAGCGGCGCATAGGAAGGCGTCCTTTTGGCAAATAAACTTCCCTCCTTTTTCGGAGAGATCTATGGGAACAATTTTACCTGGATAAGGCGAAGCAAAACTCACAAGTTTTTTACCTTGACCAATGTTCAAGAAAGCGGTCATAAAAAGGCTCTCGCCCGTGAGCAGACGTTTACCTGCGGAGAACAATTTGCCCAATACCCCAGTATCTTGGTTGGAACCGTCCCCGAAGATGGTTTCCATTTTAATATCGGTGTCCATCATCATAAAACTGCCGGCTTCGGCAACAACGGCTTCTTGTGGGTCCAGTTCTATTTCCACATATTGCATTTCTTCGCCATAAATGTGGTAGTCAATTTCGTGTGCGTTCATTTGTTATTGATGTTTTTTGATTTCTTTTTATATGTTTATAAATAAGAGATTTTGTTACATTATTAGTTGTATTTGATTTGTCAAGAATTTTAAAAATTAATTCAAAATATTTAAGCGACAATAATTTCAGGAAATTCTCATAGTATGAAAAAAAATTAAAATCATTCTCTCTATACTCTTTCTAACCCAAAGCTATATCGCCCAGTCACAAATCGAAAAAGACATCCTAGGAAATTGGCAAATTCAGAAACATAGAGAATATGAGGTAATATACCAAGAAATCTATATCAGTGATTCCACTATGTATATCTATGAATTTGGGAATTAACCCTGCAGGAACTTATCAAATTAAAAACAGTACATTATTTCCATCTCAATTAGATTCAAGTTTTGAAAAAACAGGAAAAATTCATTTTACTGGTCCAGACCTATTGACAGTCGAAAAAGATGGAATTACGGTTAAGTATCGAAAACTAAAAGGAAAAAATTACTTCAATATTTGATTGAATAAAAAATCGATAAAAATCAATATTCAATTACGTTTTCTCAAAGACTGAACAAATGGCAGGAAAAGAATTGAAATATCTATTCTCTTGAATAATTAATAAAATAGTTAAATAAAGAAGTAGATATGCTTCGCAATTATTTTCCAATTCAAAATTTATCTTTTACCATTAACCTTTAGCCATAACTATTCCTTCACCTTGACCGTCCACTCAAAATGAAAAGTGGATACTTCCACCCCATCTTGATTGACCCCTACGGATTTCATCCAACACGTTTGTCCCTCACCAGTTTCCACGGTCTTTTTTATTGCATCGGCAATCTGTTCGCCATCCTCGCAAGCAAAGTTGATTCTGCCCGTAGCTTTTTTGGTAAAGGTGGCTTTGTTGTTAGCCACGAGCATAGAGATTTTCTTTCCGCTCTTTTGGATCTCGTTCATCACCAATGCACCCGTACTTAGCTCAGCAGCCATCCCCTGCACGGCCCAAAACATGGATTTAAACGGATTTTGATTCACCCATTTATGCTTTACCGAGGTGATTGCCTTTTTGTCATCAATATACTTAAGCCTTACCCCACACCACCATGCGGAAGGAAGTTTCATAAATGTAAACGTATTGATTTTACTGGGTGTAAGTGCCATATCCTGTATTTATAATCTCCTAAAAATAGGTAAAAAGATGATATGTATTATTGTTAATTTTATGTTAAATTATAGTACTTTGCTTTGCATAGTACCATCTTTTGGATATATATTTGCATGGTAAGCTAATAGGTTTACCCCTTTACAATCAAAAACATCAATCAGAAAATGGCAACTACAATCACCAAACACGAACGAAATTTATCCGCAATCATCCATGCGTCCATGTTCTCGAAGTACTTTATCCCCTTTGGGAATTTTATACTTCCCCTGATTTTATGGACCGCCAATAAAAAACAACATGAGTTTGTGGATTACAATGGTAAACAAGCACTTAATTTTCAAATTAGCATGTTGCTCTATTCCATTGTGGCAGGTTTGATCACTATTCCATTCTTTATCGGATTTTGGCCAGACCTGTTCGATTGGAACTTTTTTGGGTTCCACGACTTGAGCGACCTAAACAATCTGAACTTTCATTTAGATAGTGACGATTTTAGGTTGGGACGACTTATTTGGCCCGTAGGAATATCTGGATTTTTGCAGGTTGCCTTGGGCATTGTGAACATTGTTTTTACGATTTTGGCCACCATCAGAACCAATGAGGGGGAATATTTTAAATATCCATTCACCATTAAATTCATCAAATAATGAGCAATTTTAGATACATATTTGGAATTTTCACCTTAATCCTTGCCGTTTCGGTACATGGACAAGTAGCAAAGGACTCAGAATTATACAAAGTATTAAAATCCAAGGACAGTCTGTTGTTCGATGCCGCTTTTAACCGATGTGATGTAGATACCATGGAATCTTTGTTCACGGAGGATTTCGAATTCTATCATGATAAAGGAGGTTTCACCGATGGAAGGGAAGCCTTTTTGCAGCCTACACGAGAAAATTGTGAAAAAAAAGACCCCGAAGCACCCCAATATTCCAAACGAATTTTGATGGACGGAAGTTTGGAAGTATATCCTTTATATAAAGGCGAGGAACTGTACGGAGCCATTCAACATGGAGTGCACAGGTTTGAGTTTCTAAATAATCGAAATGAATATCAGAAAGGAGATATTGCCAAGTTCACACATGTTTGGGTGCTAAAGGACGGCGAATGGAAAATTAAAAGGGAGTTGAGCTACAATCATCATTTAATGAAAAACTCAGAACCTATAAAGGAGGTTTCGGTATCTCAACAAATATTGGACAAATATGAAGGTAGTTACACATCTCCACAGGTAGGGTCTGTTCAAATCAGAAAAGATGCTGGCAATCTATTATTATCATCAGAAAAAATGCAAGCCACACTTTATCCACAATCCGAAAACACTTTTTTTATGAAGGAAAGAGATGTTCGCTTTAAATTTATACAAACCGGTGAAGGTGAAATAACCAAAATGCAGATTATTGAAAACAATGCCGTTGTGGACGAAGCTAAAAAAGAAAAATTATAATCATCAATCAATAGGAGCTTAATCACCTCCTCAATATTTTATCATTCATCAATCAAAAAAATCGGAGTTTAACCATCAATCAAAAAACGAAAAAAATCATCAATCATCAATCAAAGAACCGTTTTCCACTCCCCTGCCCAATTCGGGGGAATGGAGTGGGAACGTTGCCAAAGAAAGTTTGGCAGTACAAAAACGAACAGTTAATTTAATAGAACCATGAAATTATGAACATAGAAAACACAAAAGCACAGATGCGCAAGGGGGTTCTGGAGTATTGCATCCTGTCCATCCTAAAGGATGACGACAAATATGCCTCAGAAATTCTGGGGGCCTTAAAGGACGCAAAGATGTTAGTAGTGGAAGGTACCATATACCCTTTGCTCACAAGGCTAAAGAACGCGGGATTGCTCAACTACCGTTGGGAAGAGTCCACATCGGGGCCTCCCCGTAAATATTATGCCCTTACAGAAACAGGCCAGCTGTTCCTAAACGAACTCAATGGCACCTGGGACGAACTTAGAAACGCAGTGAATCTGGTAACCAACACAAAATAAAATCAAAAAATGAACAAGACAGTAAATATAAATTTAGCAAATACGCTCTTCCATATAGACGACGATGCGTATAACAAGCTGAGACGGTACTTGGAATCCATAAAACGTTCCTTTTCAGGTACCAAGGGAAGCGATGAAATCATTGCCGATATAGAAGCTAGGATCGCCGAACTCTTCCTTGAGAAAATGGAGAACGAACGGCAAGTGATCACCCATAAGGAAGTTGACCAGGTAATCGATGTAATGGGGCAACCCGAAGATTACATGGTGGACGAGGACATTTTTGAGGACGAACCCAAAAAGGCCTATACTGAATCTACCGGGAAAGGCAAAAAACTGTACAGGGACATAGACCATAAATATATTGGTGGTGTATGTGCCGGTCTGGAGCATTACTTGGGCATAGACGCGCTATGGGTTAGACTCATATTTATTCTATTGGCCGTTTTCACCAGTGGTTTTGGACTTATCGCCTATATCCTACTTTGGATTTTGGTGCCCGAAGCCGCCACAACCTCCCAAAAATTGGATATGCGGGGGGAGCCCGTCAACATCAGCAATATAGAACGCAAAGTTAAAGAGGGGTTTGATGATGTTGCGGAAAAAGTAAAAAGTGTTGACTACGATAAAGTGGGCAACAAGGTCAAAAGCAGCTCCAAGACCTTTTTTGATACCATCGGGGACATTATTCTGTTCCTCTTTAAGGTATTCGGCAAGTTCATAGGTATCCTATTGATCATCATCGGTGCATCCACATTGGTGGGGCTGTTCTTTGGACTGTTCACCGTGGGCATGTTCGATGCAGTACATGTACCTGGAATAGATTTCTATGAAATAGTAAACACTTCCGGGGCGCCTGTATGGGTAGTATCCATCTTACTGTTCTTTGCCGTTGGTATTCCGTTCTTCTTCCTGCTCTATTTGGGATTGAAGATTTTGGTAAACAATCTAAAATCCATCGGGAATATCGCCAAATTCTCCCTTTTGGGGCTTTGGTTGATTTCCGTAGGACTGTTGATTGTATTTGGAATACGCCAAGCTGCTGAGTTCTCTTATACTGGAAGTGTAAACGATAGGACCGAACCGGCTTTGGAAATTCCTTCCGACACCTTGATTATTACAATGAAAGATGCTTACATGGAATATGACAGGGATGATATTCATTTTGGAAGGATGACCTTTGGTTATGATGAAAATGACAACCGTGTGCTGATGTCCGACGAAGTTGATATCAAAATCAGAAAGTCGGATACCGATTCCATCAAAATCAATATCAGAAAAGATGCTGATGGAAGTTCAACGTTAGCAGCTCGTGACCGCGCCAGAAACATTGAATACGGATACGAAATTGATGGCAATGAAATTTTGTTGGACGAGTATTTAATCACGCCAACATCCAATAAGGCCAGAAACCAAGAGGTAACCATAACTATTTACATTCCTGCATCCATAACCGTTTATTTTGACGATTCCACAAGCAGGTACATTGGTCGCGGTATTGATAATGACCAAGGCTACTACAGAAGTGGTATTGCCGGACAACACTGGTTGATGGATGAAGATGGTGAGCTACAATGTTTGGATTGCACCGATTTGGATGACGATTCCAATGAAAATGGTAAAATCATAATCAACGAAGATGGTATTGACATCGACATTAAAGACAATCAAGATTCCTTTGAGATGAAGATCAACGAGGATGGGGTAAAAGTCAAAGCAAAAAACTAGACAGGTCAGTACCCTGTAATCCTATAAAAAAAATCAACATGATAAAGTTTATTTCATTACCCATAATTCTGTTAAGTCTCATTGCTGTACCATCCTGCAAAGCACAAGACAATTCTTCTTCCGGGAACAAAGATGTTGTAAAAGAAGAGAGATCTATCCCACCTTTTAACAGTTTGATTGTTACCACTGGAGGAAACATCTATCTGCACCCTACTTCGGCAACCAAATTGCAGTTGAAAGGTAAAAAAAGTTGTGTGGAAAAGATCGATGTCGCCGTTTCATCGAAAGCCTTACACATTTCGAGCAAGGACAACCATTCAGACAAATGCCATGTTGAAATCCATATTGGGACTCCAAATTTTGATGATATTCAGTTAAGTGGGGGCGGGTCGCTCAAAATAAAGGATGGTTTTGCCCCAATAGAAATTCTCAAATGCACTGTAAAAAGTGGAGGAAATCTTGAAATGGCATCAACACCTGTTGATTCCCTGTTCGCCATCGTCTACGGAGGTGGAAAAGTAACCGCACAAGTTGGTACACTTCTTAACGGCACAGTAAAGGATGGAGGAACTATTTTTTATACAGGTCAACCTATAATCAAGTCGGATATATCAAATGGTGGTGTAATAAAGCGCAGATAAATAAAGGAAAAGGGAAAAGGCATAAACCAAAAATTACAATTGGGGAACGATTTTCTACAATTGAGCATTTTTAAATTCCAATAACACACATAAAACAGGACATTTAGGCTGATAAATTTCAGTATCGATCACAACTAAATCATAAATCAATCAATAATAGATGCCCAGTCTAGCTGAGAGATACTCAACCAAGCTGAGCATAAAAAACAACAATCATGACAACACTAGCAAGATTAGCAATCGCCGCGCTCCTATCTCTATTTGCATCCTCATGCATGATGGATATGAACTTCGGCAATGGAAAAACAGGCAACGGCGAAATCGTAGAAGAAAGCCGTGATGTAAAAGAGGATTTTGACATCGTATCCGCCTCCGAAGGAATTGATGTATTCGTAACGCAAGGCTCCGATTTCAACATTTCGGTAGAGGCAGATGAGAACATTATTGACCTTATCGGAACCGATATTAAGGATGGAAGACTTAAAATCCATGCCATTGAAAACATTGGAAGAGCCACCAAGAACGTTTATGTGACCCTACCAGAAATTACGGCATTGGAAAGTTCCAGTGGTGCCGACCTTATCGCCCAAAATGTGATAAAGGCAGAAAACATTGAACTTGACTCCAGTAGTGGTGCCGACCTACATGTAGAGGTTGTGGCGGGCGAAGTATCTGCAGATGCCAGTAGCGGTGCCGACATCAAGGTTTCTGGACAGGCAGATGCACTGTTTGCAGATGCCAGTAGTGGTTCGGATATTAAAGCACAGGATTTGATGGTAAAAAGATGCAACGCAGATGCCAGCAGTGGTGCCGATATTTCCGTAAATGTTTCGGAATCCTTGGTGGCAGACGCAAGCAGCGGAGCGGATATTAAATATACAGGCGAGGCAAGTGTGCAGACCAAAAAATCCGTTTCGGGAAGCGTTCGTAAATATTAATCCAATTCCCTTTACATATGCAAAGGCCTGCTGATTTTTCAGTGGGCTTTTGTTTTTAGAGCATATTTAAAAAGGATTGATTGTAGCGAAAATTAGGCATTTTGTGCCCAGTTGAAGACTTTTTTGAGTTGCATAGCAGGGCTACGGAAGGATAAAAGGTAAAAAAATGGATGCAAAAGGGCAATTTTTAGCCAATTGAATTCTTTTTAAACATGCTCCAATAAGTTTATCCGAAATCCTATCTTAGCGTGACTCAATTTAAAACATCCCATGCAGATAACGCTAAAAAAATATACACTTCAACTAGCCCACACTTTCACCATTTCCAGAGAATCCAGGGATGAACAGGACACCCTGATTGTTTGTTTGTCGCTTGATGGTAAAACAGGTTATGGCGAAGCCACCTCCAACCCCTATTATAAAATAACCATTGAGGGGATGATGGCCGAAATAGAAGCTGTCAGAAATCAAATTGAAGGGTACACCTTTGACACCCCTGAAAACTTTTACGAACATTTAGAGTCCCTCAACCTCCATAAATTTACCCTTTGCGCCTTGGATTTGGCAGCAAACGACCTTTATGGAAAACTAAAAGGAAAACCTCTTTACGAAATTTGGGGCACCAATACGGACAAGTACCCCATCACCAATTACACTATTGGTATTGATACAATCGAGAAAATGGTGGCCAAACTCCAAGAAAAACCTTGGCCCGTTTACAAAATTAAGTTGGGAACCTCCGACGATGTTGCCATTGTACGCGAACTCAGAAAACATACGGACAGTATTTTTCGAATTGATGCCAATTGTGCATGGGGTCCAGAAGAAACTATTAAAAATGCCCCTTTATTAAAAGAACTGGGGGTAGAATTTTTAGAACAGCCGTTGAAGGCCGATAATTGGGAGGGAATGGCCATTGTTAAAGAACAATCCGCACTTCCCGTTATTGCCGATGAAAGCTGCATTGTGGAAAGTGATGTAGAGCAATGTGGCCCTTATTTTCATGGTATCAATATTAAATTGACAAAATGTGGAGGGCTGACACCTGCCAGGCGAATGATCAAAAAAGGTAAGGAATTGGGGCTGCAACTCATGGTCGGCTGTATGACGGAGTCCACCGTTGGAATTTCTGCCATTGCCCAACTTTTGCCCCAGCTTGATTATGTGGACATGGATGGTGCCATGCTCCTAAAAGGTGATATTGCAAAAGGCGTGGAGATTTTGGAAAACGGTAAAGTAATTTTCCCAAAATTGCCCGGTAGCGGCATAGAATTGCTGTAATGGGCCACTCTATACATCGCATACCGGACAGACAAATTTTAGTTGATGGCAAACCCCATTTATATTTTGGAGGAACTGCTTATTTAGGACTGCAAAACCATCCCCCTTTTAAGGATTTGTTTGTTCAAAATGTATCAAAGTATGGTATGCATTATGGCGCCTCAAGAAAATCCAATGTGCTTCTGGACATATACAACAAAACCGAAAACTATTTAGCCAACTGGGCAGGTAGTGAAAGTTGCCTGACCATGTCTTCTGGCTACTTGGCGGCCCAATTGGTGGTTCAGACCCTAATTGAGAAAGGACATACCGTAATTGCCGCACCACAAGCCCATGCCGCACTTTGCACCAAAGGGGTAATTGAAACCAAAGGTTGGGTGGAATTGGAGCAGCTAGTATCAAAAGAAATTGCCAAAAACCAACTGATGCCCGTTGTACTTTTTGACACTATTGATTTTTCGGGTGAACAATTTCCAAACTTCAAAAGTTTAAGGAGCCTCTCTTTGGATAAGGTGATTTTAATCGGAGACGATTCCCATGGTTTTGGCATTGTTGGCGAAAACGGGAATGGTTGTTTCAATATGCTCAAAGCACTAAAACCTGCCAAACTTATGGTTTGTTGTTCGTTGGGCAAGGCATTGGGCATACAGGCAGGGGCTGTTTTTGGTGATAAAAAGGACATACAAATGTTGGAATCCACTCCTTTTTATGGAGGGGCAAGCCCTGCATCTCCCGCTTTTATGGCAACGCTGTTGGACGCCAGAGAAATATATTCGGAGCGTTTGGAAAAACTCAGGGACAACTACCGTTATTTTAAATCCATGCTAAAAAGACCGTCCTTTTTCACCCATATGGAAGGACATCCCACTTTTGAATTCCAAAATACAGAGGTGGTATCATCTTTAAACAAAAGTGGTTTTGTTTTTACCAATTTCAATTATCCTGATGACAAGGGGCCTATTGTGAGCCGTTTGGTCTTGAGCGCTTATCATAAAAAAGAAGATGTGCTACAATTGACCAATTGTTTGAACACCCTCTTGGGTTGATCATTATATCTCATAAATTGGTTATTTTGCAAGCATTAAATAAAGTAACATTATTATTTTATGAAGTTTCCATCTTTCCAAAATAATAGGGTTTACCTGTTTTTGTTGGTTGTCCTTATTTTTTCAGCCTGTAAAAAAGAGCAAAGCACAGAGCCAAATAAGATAGATCAAATGATTTCTTCCGTTCGGGAAACCTATGCCCCGGATAAGCGAGTGGCTCTTTTTGACATTCAATCAAAGGAGAATGCCAAAGGATATACATTAACGGGCAAAACCAATCTGCCCGACGCTCTGGATGCCCTGCATCAAGAATTGGAATCTCTACAAATTACTTATACGGATAGTATTGAAGTACTCCCTGGCTCTGACTTGGAAGGTAAAATTTATGGTGTCATCAAACTTTCGGTGGCCAATTTAAGGTCTAACCCTTCGCATTCGGCCGAAATGGTTACGCAAGGGACTATGGGAATGCCCATCAATGTGTATCAAAAAGAAAGAAACTGGTATCAAATACAAACCCCGGACAACTACTTGGGATGGGTGGATAGCGGCGGTATCGAGTTAATGAACAAAGCTGAGGTTGATGCATGGCAAGCTTCAAAAAAATTGATCTTTACCAAAATATATGGTAACTCATACATTAGCGCGAATGAATCATCACAAGTAGTTTCTGATTTAGTAGCGGGGAATATCCTGAGCTTGGTTGCGGACGAAGGTACTTTTTACAGGGTAAAATATCCAGATGGCAAAGAGGCCTGTATAAAAAAGTCGGCAGCCTTACCCTACCAAGATTGGAAGTCATCTTTAGAACTTTCCAAGGAATCTTTGGTTAAGACCTCCAAAACTTTGTTAGGGGTTCCCTATTTGTGGGGAGGAACCTCTATTAAGGGTGTAGACTGCAGTGGTTTTACCAAAACCGTTTATTTTATGAACGGAATCATAATACCTCGTGATGCGTCCCAACAGATACATGAAGGGATTTTGGTAGATGACTCAAAGGAGTTTGACAAGCTCGTTCCAGGGGATTTGCTATTTTTTGGAAGAAATGCCACAAATACAACTCCTGAAAGAGTTGTCCATGTAGGAATGTGGATTGGGAATAATGAATTTATCCACTCTGCGGGCAATGTCCATATCAGCAGTATGGACAAAAATGCTGAGAATTTTGATGCGTACAATTACAACCGCTATCTGCGCACCAAGCGTGTTCTGAATCAAAAAGACGAAGGACTTTTATACTTGACGGAACAGGATGTTTTTTGAAGTTCGAAGAGCAGAAAGTCAATACAAATACAAAGGCCATCCGATTGGATGGCCTTATTATAGTTTAATTATTTGCTGTTAATTTATTCGTCCCAAAAAATGCGGTCAAGAAGAGTTACATCAGGTACATTTTGTCCGTTCCTGCTCACTTCATTATCCGGATATGGCAATCTTCTTATAAACTGACCGTTCAAATCTGGATTTAAATTAACAGGCACGTCCATATCTTTATACTGGTAATCGAACCTTCTAGCATCATTCCATGTTTCTGGGTGCAAAAAAAGAGCGACCCACTTTTCTTTAAAAATGTCTTCGAGGGCAAACGCTCCTTCTCCCATACTCACACTAGGGTCGGCAAGGTATGTGTCGATTTCCTCTTGTGGCACCTCAAGCATTTCCATGTGCGCCCTTATCCCTGCTAAATAAGCCTGGTAAGATCTGTTCTTGTCAATTTCAAACGCGGCTTCTGCCTCTATAAACTTTTGTTCGCTATACGTAGCTATAAGTATTGGAGAAGTTATAGTTGTATAATATTGATCTTCTACTAAAGTTGACCTAGCTCCTTGCTCCGGAGCATTTCCCCTACCGGCTCCATTTACAGTACCAACAAAGGTATCATCATCTGTTGTACCTACCATTAGTCCTAATCTAGGATCGACCGCAGGATAGGACGTACCATCCAAAGCTTGGATAAATTGTTCGGATATCCAACCTCCCAATAAAAGATCAGCATTATCCCTCGCAACATCTGCCCATGGGTTGATGTCCTGTTCAAAGAAAGCAACCTTTGCATCATCATCAATGGATTGGAATCCATTATCGATGGCAGCCAACACTTCTGAAGCACTGTAATCGGAGGTTTCTTTGGCATGTATCATGTACCGTGCCTTCAACATATTGGCAAAGGCTATCCACTTTGTTGTATCTCCCTGATATATAAAGTCATCCTCTCCCATTGAAACGGTTGTTTCTCCTTGGAGATTATTAATTCCCTCATCCAAAAAGTCCATAATCATAGCATAAAGTTGCTCATCATCATCGTATGAAGGGGTAACAGTTTCAAAAGTAAAGCTTTCTGAAAATGGCATGTCGCCAAAAATATCCACACCCATTCCTAGGTTCAATGCCATTAGGACTTGCGCAGCTCCTTTATAATGATTGGCCTCTTGTTCTTCCGCTTTTTCAATCAATACTGTCAAATCGGTCATCACATTATATATATTGAACCAAGTATTGTTGTTACTTACAGGCTCCATGGTATCAGAAGCGCTTGCTGGATTTGGTGAAGCTAAATACTGTACATAATTTGATGTAATATCCCCTACCCTAAAAATATTTTTTGCAGATTCATAGGTACTATTAATCATTAATCCCGAGATAGGGGCATCTTCAGGGTTATTAGGGTTTTCGTTTACATCTAAATAGGAATCGCATGAGGCCATCATCAAGACCAAAAACAAACCTAAATTCCTCACTATTTTTTTCGTTATTTTCATCATTCCTGTTTTTATAGTCCAAAGTTTAACGTTAGAAAATAGCTCTGGGTTCCCGGAAAACCAAGACCTGTGAACCCTATGGCATTGCCGCCTGCTCCAGCGGAGAATGATTCAGGATCAAACCCATCCCATGGGGAATATAAAATAATATTGTTCGCCGCCAATGAAATCCTCATCGATGTAAATGGCAGTTTTGAAAGCACCTTATCATTTAAGTTATAAGCCAACGAAATGTTCCTTAGCTTGATAAAGCTCGCATCCTGCACAAAATTCTCACTTACCCCTCTATATGCATTTCTCCAATAACCTGCTCCATAATCCCTACCATCTGGCCCCAAACCTTGCCCAAGCCATACTTCTTGGGTGTTTGGGGTGCCATCGGCCAATACACCGTCAAAAACACGAAAATCATTTCTGGCTAGAGTATATTCATTTTTACCAAACGCTGACAAAAAGTTGTCAAATTGGTTATATTGATCAACATCTGCCCTAAAATCGACCAAAAAGCTCAACTCAAAGTCCTTATAAGTAAATTGGTTTCTTAGGCCTCCTATCCATTTTGGAACGGCGTTACCGAGTATGAGCTGATCTCCATTACGGACAGGAAAGCCATCATCCCCTATGACCGTCGGCAAATTACGTTGGAGAAAAATAGATTCTTCGTTTGCTCCGTATCTTTCATAGCTTGAACCATATAAATTGCCATAGGCCTCTCCTTCTATCAATTTCATGGTCACAGTACTTCCGGCATAACCAAACTGGTTGCCCACTACTATCTCATCAATACCTTCCCTTATTGATTTTACCTCATTGTTGTTCACCGACAGGTTGGCGGTCGCTTTCCAAGTAAAATCCTCATTACGAACAATATCCGCTCCAAGTACAAATTCAAATCCACTATTTTGTATTTCCCCTGCATTGGTTATGTATGAAGAAAATCCTGTAGCATCGGAAATAGGAACTGGTATAATTTGGTCTTCTGCATTAGATTTATAGTAAGTGAAATCCAAATCCAATCGACTATCAAAAAAGGATAGCTGTGCCCCAAACTCCATTGAAGTTGTCAATTCAGGTTTTAACATTGGGTCACCAAATTCACTATTACGGCTAAATCCAACTTGACCGCCGAGTGGAAAATGGTCTGGTGAAACAAATGTTGCCCCCAATACATGAGGGTTTGTATCTTTACCCACTTGTGCCCAAGATGCCCTTAATTTTCCGAAAGTGAACCATGTGGGGACATCCAGATGTTCTGTAAACACATAACCCAGATTAATGGAGGGGTAAAAGAATGAATTATTGTTCTTTGGCAATGTTGAAGAAATATCATTACGTCCTGTTACATTCAAAAACAGATAGTCTTTATAGTTCAACATTAAATCACCATAAAAACCAACCAATCTTCTTATACTCTTTCCTTGCTCCGAAAATATCCTACTTGTATTATTGAGGTTGTAAAACTCAGGTATAATAAAAACCTCTCCCCTTGAAGTTATTCGATCATATTTTCTTTCAAATATATCGTTCCCCAATCGCAAAGTAGTGGTAAAATCTTCACCAAACTTATTTTTAAGGGTAATGTAAAAATTGGAAGTAATATCCCTACTGTTTATCCGTGTCTCCTCCAAATAGCCTTCAGAACTCAATGGCACTTCACCGTCAATACCTTTAGGTCCTGGAGTAATCTCCGTTCTGGAATCACTATAAAAATCAGTACCTATCCTATACGAAAGGGTCAACCACTCCCATGGGCTGTAATTGAAGTTAAGGTTACCGATAATCCGGTTTACATCGTCCTCATAGGTACTGAAGCGAGCATCATAAATTGGATTGGTATTCCCATAAGTCTTCATGGTTCCATCTTCATTTATATAATCCCTTACATCTTGGGTTTCTGCCCAATACATCATTCTTTCCATAAAACGATCATGTGGAACCCTATTTCCTCCAGAGTTGGAATAATTTATGGAACCACCAAAATTGAATTTTTCGCTCATTGTAACTGTTCCTGATATTTTTGCAGTGGTTCGGTCCCAGTTACTGAAAGGAATAATCCCTTTTTGATCCAACCGGCCCATGGATGCGTAAAATGTTGCTTTTTCACCCCCTCCGGAAATACTTAAGCTATGATCTGTTCGCACACCTGTATCAAATGCCCTATTCCAATTATCTTGGTACTTATGCCCTGGTTCTGTTTGGGCAACCTGATCTATTGGCGCTCCCCAACTAGGCCAAAAGCTTGAAGGATCGTACTCTCCACTGAATCCCTGTCCGTATTCTTTTTGGAGCTTGGGCAAACGATTGAGTTCATCAAATCCGACGGAAGTATTAAGGTTGATGCTTACCTTACCTTTTTTACCTTTCTTGGTAGTAATAATTACCGCACCATTTGCAGCTCGCACCCCATAAAGAGCAGTTGCAGCGGCACCTTTTAACACTGACATGGATTCCACATCTGCTGGATTAATATCCGCTGCCCTGTTAGAAAGCCCCCTTGGTGTGTTGGGGGATTCAACAGTCGAATTGTCAATGGGCACACCATCCACTACAAAAAGTGGTTGATTGTTTGCGCTAGGGTCCAATGAATTGATTCCCCTAATGATGATTCTAGCACTTTGTCCCGGGGCACCTCCCGAATTAGTTATTTGCACACCTGCAACTTGTCCTTGTAGAGAGTTGACGAGATTGGTTTGTTTTGTGTCGGCAATAGCCTCTGCATCAACACTCTGCGCCGAATAACCTAACGACTTCTTTTCTTGGGATATACCAAAAGCTGTAACAATAACTTCCCCCAATTGTTCTGCATCTTCTTCCAAAGACACATCGATAGTCTTTTGCGTACCTACGGTAACTTCTTTTGGTTTCATTCCCAAATAAGAAAATCTCAAGATCTGCCCGCTAGAGGCGGTAATGGAATAGTTACCATCAAAGTCTGTAGTTGTTCCGATGTTCGTGCCACTTACCACAATGGTCACCCCGGGCAAAGGCACACCCGAAGTGTCGGACACTGTACCCGTAAGGGTCTGACCAAATGCAGCAACACAAGAAAACACTGCAATAATTGTCAAATAAATGTTTTTCATTACTAAAGTTTGTGTTAATAGACACGAAATTTGTTTAATTTTTTTTACATATCAAACATTTGCATTAAAAAATGTTTTATTTGTGATTATTTATCCGATTTAGTCAATAATTCTTAAATCATTTGTGAATATTTTAAAAAAGACATTTTTAACTATACTTTTTAGGGTTAAAAAAACTCTGATCTAAAGCCCTTTAGTTTGACAAAATGTTAGCATTTTAAGTCTATATTCTTAATTTTTACAAAAATTATTGCTATCTTTTAAATACTCTAACACTTTTAAAAGTAGGGCATTATGAAAAAATTAGTTTTACTTTTCACTATTATTCTTGTTTTTTTAGTTATAGGAAGCTTTAATGGACAAAAACCTAGCAGTCCATCGATTGAAGGTACTTGGGAACTACAAAGTTTTTACAACTATGACGGAGAAAATGTTATAGATACCATAATAAAATCTGACGGTTACAGACAGGTTAAGATGTATTCCAAAGAAAAAATTATGTGGACCCGCTATGTACCGGACGACCCCAACGGTAGGTTTGGTTATGGTTCTTACAAAGTAACGGACAACTCGTTGATCGAGATTATAGAATATGGTGACGACGACATGATGAAAGCTCTGGACACCATGCGAAACTTCACATTTGAGCTCATCTTAAAAGAAAATACATTCAGCCAAATTACAGTTGACTCGGATGGCAACAGAACTTTTTCAGAAAATTACAAGCGGATTGATTGAGTTGCAATCAACAAAAAAGGCACTGAAGTTTCAGTGCCTTTTACATTTTTACAAACTACTATTTATGATGCCAACACTTCTTTGCTCTCTACCAAGGCCAAGTAACGCTCCGCATCCAAAGCGGCCATACACCCAGTTCCTGCCGCAGTAACCGCCTGTCGGTATATTTTATCCTGTGCATCGCCACTGGCAAAAACACCGGGTTTGTTTGTTTTGGTGGATTTTGGCTGAGTAATTATGTAGCCTGTTTCATCCATGTCCAACTGTCCTTTAAATATATCTGTATTAGGTTTATGCCCAATCGCGATAAACAATCCGGTAACTGGTATTTCCTCTTTCTCACCGGTTTGGTTGTTCACCACACGAATACCTTCCACAACCTGTTCGCCCAAAACTTCATCTACTTCGGTATTGTATCGGATTTCAATATTGTCCAAACTATTTACACGATGCTGCATGGCTTTGGAAGCCCTCATGTAGTCTTTACGAACCAACATGGTCACTTTTGTGCATATATTGGCCAAATAGGACGCTTCCTCAGCTGCAGTATCTCCAGCTCCCACAATGGCCACATCCTGACCTTTATAGAAAAAACCGTCGCAAACCGCACAGGCCGATACTCCACCGCCCCTTAATCGCTGCTCGCTTGGTATATTCAAGTATTTGGCAGAAGCACCTGTTGATATTATCACGGTTTCAGCTTCCAATTGGGTGGAATCGTCCACGGTAATTTTATGTATTCCGCCAACCTCATCACTAAGTTCCACGGCGGTTACCATACCAATTCTCACCTCGGTACCGAACCTTTCTGCCTGTTGTTGCAACTGTATCATCATGGTTGGTCCATCAATGCCTTCTGGATAGCCTGGGAAATTATCCACTTCTGTAGTAGTGGTCAATTGTCCCCCGGGCTCCATTCCGGTGTACATTACTGGTTTTAAATCTGCCCTGGAGGCATAAATGGCCGCGGTATAACCTGCTGGTCCCGACCCAATGATCAATGTTTTGATTCTTTCCACTTGTTCTGACATAAATCTTCTTCCTGAAATGTTACTTTACAAAAGTAGGTTTTTTGTCCAAAACCTTACACCATGCCGTTTTTATGTTTTCTTAAAAGATGTGAACAATTGTGAATGATTTTTTCCATTAAAGCTCTTTGAATATTTCTAAAATAAAAAGGAGCCGTAAAAAACGACTCCTTTCCGAAAAAGTAGGTTAAATTTATGGGAACATAATTTGCTCATAGAAAACTGTTACAACCAAGGGGCTCAACCTCAAAAACCCTCTTGGAGTAACGTAAATCTTGTTATAAATAAGATAATAAGTAAAGAACACAAAGTACCCTATAATCACCCCATCCTATTTTAAGGTTTTAACTCAAGCTGTAAAGCTTTGCGATAACTGGAACAAACATACTATTGTCCTTTGATTTGGAAGGGGTACAATTAACCAATGGGGCTTTTCCGTTTACGGATACCCATTTTCAATTTATATTCGTGTTTTTGAAGCCTTGTATAGGAAAATATATCTAAAATGTGGTAATTATTTAAAATTCAAATAATTGAGTAAAATCAGTAGCCTTATTGCTTATATTTCAATTTTTTCTCGATCGTCTCTATCATCACATTGGCAATATCCTTTCCGGTAGTATTTTCAATTCCTTGAAGTCCCGGTGAAGAATTCACCTCCAAAAGCAAGGGGCCTTTGTTAGACCGGATAAGGTCTACCCCTGCAACATCCAAGTTAAAGACCTTTGCAGATTTAATGGCCAATTTTCGCTCCTCTGGGGTTATCTTAACTTTTGATGCTGCCCCACCTTGGTGGATATTGGCCCTAAACTCTCCTTTTTCTGCGGTACGTTGCATGGAGGCCACCACTTTTCCGTTCACCACAAAACAACGAATATCGTGTCCATTGGCTTCTTTGATGAACTCTTGTACCAAAATGTTGGTCTGTACACTTTTAAAAGCGTTGATCACACTCTCCGCCGCTTTATTGGTTTCGGCCAAGACCACCCCTTTTCCTTGGGTACTCTCCAACAATTTAATTATGAGTGGGGCACCACTTACCATACGAATAAGATCTTTGGTATCCATCGGGGATTTGGCAAAGCCCGTAGTGGGTATATGAATATCGTTTTTGGAGAACAATTGCGACGCAAAAAGCTTGTCCCTGGACCTACCAATGGAGTCAGCAGAGTTTAGACAATACACCCCCAACGTATCAAACTGCCTTAAAAGAGCGCAACCGTAAAAAGTAACGGCGGGTTTAATTCTTGGAATCACGGCGTCGAACTTATCCAAAATGTTTCCGCCACGGTACCTAATCTCCGGAGTTGCGGCATCCAATTTCATGTAAACGTGCTCCACATTCAAAAAAACCACTTTATGGCCCCGCATCTCGCCTGCCTCAATAATTCTTTTGTTGCTATAAAGATTGGGGTTGCTTGCCAACAACCCCAATCGGAGTCCTTTTTTCTCCGTAGTGAAGGGTTGGTACTTTTGCTCAAGGTCCTCATCGGAAATATCTCCTTGCACAAAACTTTGGGATGGATCCACCAAATACCGTCCATTGATCGCCTCACGACCAAGCAGCATTCGATACTCCATGGTATCCCTATTGGCCAAGGTTAGTTCAATTTCAAAGACATTGCCCGCAATATTTACATTGGTCTTGATTACGGGACGCTCCTCTGCAATACCTTGCGAGCTTTTAACGCTACGCACATCGACCAATTTAGCTTGACATAAGATGGATATACTTCTATTGTCTTGAACCGGGTTTACCTCAAAACGTACCCATTCTTCCAGGCCTTTGTTAAAAATTTTAATCTTACTGGCTTGGATGGATGATGTTTTTGCCCCTGAATCTACTCTGGCCTTTATGGCCGGAATTCTCAAATCATCAAACTGGCACCATTCTTCGCTGCCCAAAATTTTAAAATCGTTCAAAACAAATATGTATTTAACTGATTAATCGCATAATGAACAGGTCCACAACCTCTACCAAAATCAAGATAATAATAATCCACTCAAGCCTGCTACTTTCCCTATGGTCCATAATATTCATGAACAGACTGAGGTTTTCCTTGATCACATTGCCTTGTTCCTTTATATTTCGGTACCTTTCCTTTAGGTCAAAGATTTGTTTTAAACCTTTGTCCAATCGGTCGAGCTCCAAATCTTCCCAAACTACTTCGTGGGAATCAAAAATATAGAGGTTTTCGGAAATTTGATTGTTAATGTTCAATACTTTGGCGATATGCTTTTTCAACTTTTTCCCTCCTATGTCCAACTTTCCTTTTTGCTCCAAATATGTGGTGTGTTGTCGGGTTTCTTTCATGGCCTCTTCCGATAGCCCCTCAAAATAATCCAGAGCCACAGATTGCGACAAATGCAACAATGCCAAACGAATACCTTCTACATTGGACTCCGGCAATATTACCCTATCGTGGTCTATGATTGCTTCTTCCCGATCCGATACCAATTCCATATCCATGGTTTCGGTGATGTAAGATTCCCGCCATTCCTTGCAAAAGGGCTTGATTTCGCTCAAAAGTTGGCTTATGTCCGCTTCACTGTATCCAAAAAAGGAAATAACACCGTATCTGAAGACATAAAGGTAACATGATGCATCGGAATAAAAAAGTTCATCCCTATCACCATAAACAAGTTCCTTGTCCAAAGCCTTCCTGCAAGCTGGAATATTGATACTAGCTGCCAAGTGCAGGGCCATTGCCTTTGATTCCATTTTGATAAAAGATTATATGTAAATCAAGAATTCATTCTTCTTCCGAAGCCTCAAGCTCATCAGTATCCAAATCTGAGTCTTCGCTATCATCGTTGTCCGAATCATCAAAATCCTCCATGGCCATCACCAAACGTTTGCTAACTTTTACCAAATAGGCGGTGTCTTCGGTACGAACCTCAACACACTCCACTACCTCATTATTGGCGTTCCGGTAGGTAACAATGTCATCATCATCGTATCCATCGGGAAATTTTTCCACAAGAAGGTTGAGCATGTTTTTATCCAACTTTTTGTAGTCTACGATCACTCGTTTTAAAACTGGTATTTGTCCTTTTCTCATGGCTACATGTTTAGTAAATAAGCAAAAATCAGGGGTGCCACAATGGTCGCATCTGATTCTACAATAAATTTGGGTGTATCAATATCCAATTTGCCCCAAGTGATTTTCTCGTTGGGAACGGCTCCGGAGTATGACCCGTAACTTGTGGTGGAATCACTGATCTGGCAGAAATAGCTCCAAAATGGCGTTTCTGTCTGTTCCAGGTCTTGATAGAGCATCGGCACCACGCAAATAGGAAAATCTCCTGCGATACCTCCACCAATTTGGAAGAACCCAATACCGTTTTCCGAGTTTTTCTGATACCAATCGGCCAAAAACGTCATGTACTCTATACCGGATTTTACAGTACTGGCCTTTAGTTCTCCTTTGATCACGTAGCTGGCAAAAATGTTGCCCATGGTGCTGTCTTCCCAACCGGGGACCACAATGGGCAAGTTCTTTTCAGCTGCCGCATACATCCAAGAGTCCTTTATGTCTATTTCGTAGTACTGCTCCAAAACACCCGAAAGCAGGAGTTTGTACATAAACTCATGCGGAAAATAACGTTCGCCATTGGCTTCGGCCTCTTTCCAAATGTCGTAAATGTGTTTTTGCAGCCTTCTAAAGGCTTCTTCTTCGGGAATGCAGGTGTCAGTTACTCGGTTTAGACCTTTTTCCAAAAGGTCCCACTCTTCTTGTGGGGTCAAATCCCTGTAGTTGGGCACTCTTTTGTAGTGGGAGTGTGCTACTAGGTTCATTAAATCCTCTTCGAGATTGGCTCCTGTGCAAGATATAATATGAACTTTATCGGTACGGATCATTTCCGCAAATATTTTGCCCAGTTCGGCCGTACTCATCGCCCCAGCCAAGGAAACCAACATTTTGGACCCCTTGTTCAATTGCTCTTCATAGCCTTTGGCCGCATCCACCAAGGCGGCAGAGTTAAAGTGCAAAAAGTATTTTTGTATAAATTGTGATATTTCTCCTTTGTTACTCATTATAATTACTATGTTTTTTGGAATTTTTGAAGGCAGTGTATTTGCTTCAAATCTTTACTCCGTAAAATCTTTGTTTTCTAAAAATTTATAGCTCAACATTTTATAGTAGAGCTTCGCTGCCAAAAAGTCGGAGGATTTATCAACATCATTTGGACACAATTCCACGATATCGAAACCAACAACATTCTTTTCTTTAAAAACCCTTCGTAAAAAGTCAAGAGTTTCGTACCACAACAGTCCGCCTGGCTCCGGTGTTCCTGTTGATGGCAATATGGATGGGTCAAAGGCATCCAAATCAAAAGTGATGTACACATTGTCCGTCATTAAATCGAGGGCGGAATCCATCCAAAAATCATCGGAAACCATTTCGTGGGCAAAGAACACCTTGTCCCTGTCCATCACCATGGTCTCGGCATGATCCATACTGCGAATACCTACTTGTACCAAATTTGTGGTCTCGTTGGCCTCATACAAGGCACAGGCATGATTGTACTTTGTGCCTTCGTACTCTTTGCGCAAATCGGCGTGGGCATCGATCTGAAGTACGGTGAGTCCCTCATAACATTCGTTAAAAGCTCTAATGGCTCCAATGGAAATGGAATGTTCACCTCCTATCATGGTCACCAATTTGTTTCGGTTGATGTACTCTTTAACGGTTTTGTGTACCGCTGCTACCATAGTTTCGGGCGATGCAAAATCTTCTATGGCATCTGCCAAGTAAACCCCTTGTTTATAAACTTCGCTATCCGTTTCAATATCGTAAACCTCCATATTTTCCGAGGCTTCCAAAAAGGCTTCTGGACCTTTGTCCGCTCCTTTTCCCCAAGTACTGGTACCATCATAAGGTACTGGCAGTAATACTACTTTAGCTTTTTCGGCCGTGCCGTATTCCTTTGGAATATCGGCGTATGTTCTTTCTGTTTTCATTTTTTTTTGATAATTCTTTTTTCAGTTATTGCTTGGTACCGATACATCTTCGGCCTCTACCCATATATCTGTGGACTTTTTGTTTTCATATCCCAGTATGGACAAAAACTCATCAGCTGTTTGTTGCTCTGCAAATACCGATGTTTTTATACTCCCCTCCTCATCTTTGTCAATGAGAATGTGTTTAGGATGGGGAATCAAGCAATGCTGCAATCCGCCAAAACCACCTATGGTTTCTTGGTAAGCACCTGTATTGAAAAATCCAATGTAAAGGGGCTTGTCCTTTCTATATTTGGGAAGATAAATGGCGTTCATGTGCTGCTCCGAGTTATAATAATCATCGCTATCACAGGTAAGTCCTCCCAGAAGAATACGCTCATATTCATCATTCCAACGGTTTATGGCCAACATAATAAACCTTTTGCTAATAGCCCAAGAATCTGGCATGGTGGTTATAAAAGATGAGTTGATCATGTTCCACTTTTCTCGGTCGTTCTGTTGCTTTTGGTAGAGTACCTCGTAAATGTTTCCACCACTCTCCCCAACGGTGAAGCTTCCAAATTCAGTAAAAATATTGGGGGGCTCCACGCCTGCTTCTTGACATGCCTGGGCAATTTGATGGATAATCTCGTCTACCATGTATTCATAATCGTATTCAAAGGCCAAGGAGTTTTTGATCGGAAAACCGCCACCAATGTTCAAGCTATCCAATGTTGGACACACTTTTTTTAGGTTGATATAGACCTTTAAGCACTTTAAAAGTTCGTTCCAGTAGTATGCCGTGTCCCGTATTCCCGTATTAATGAAGAAGTGAAGCATCTTCAACTCAACTTGTTTGTTGGGTTTTATGGATTGATTGAAAAAAGGCACTATGTTTTTATAGCCGATACCCAATCTAGAGGTATAAAACTCAAACTTGGGCTCTTCTTCGGAGGCAATTCGGATTCCAATCTGGAATTTTCCATCAATTACTTCGCCCAACAAATTAATTTCCTCGTAATTATCAATTATCGGGATACAGTTCCGATGGCCTTCATTGATTAACTTTGCAATGTTTTGGATGTATTGATCCCTTTTAAAACCATTACAGATCACATAGGTGTCTTTTGTGATTTTGCCAGCACTCTTCAAATGCTCAACAATATTGATATCAAAAGCCGATGAAGTCTCTATATGAATGTCATTTTTAAGGGCTTCATTCAAAACATGCTCAAAATGTGAGCTTTTGGTACAATAACAATAATGGTATTTGCCTGGGTAGTTATGATTTTTGATAGCTGTATTGAACCAACCCTTTGCCCTTTGGATATTCTCGGATATTTTGGGCAAATAGGTAAACTTTAAAGGAGTCCCGTAACGTTGCACCAAACCATAAAGATCTATTCCATGGAATTGTAATTTATTGTCTTCCAACTGAAATTCCTCTTGGGGAAAATCATAGGTTTGCTCGATTAAGTCGATGTATTTCGTTTTCATTTAAATTTCGTAATTGTATTATAAGATATTAATAAAATAGGAGGCCTGAAAATCAATGTTTTCAGATACGAAATTCAAAAATGGTATATGGTACAAAGTAAGGATTCCGTGAAAAATCACGGTCAATATGATATAGCTCTTCGAAAGTCAGCCCGTATATCCGGTGTCTTGATCTTAAGACGGCTTTTTGGGTAGACTTTCTTATCCCCAAAAGCCCGAACATGAAAAAAGTCTTCAAAGCTTATAGGCAATGCGTCCATATTCGGTGGACTCATTTATGGGGCAAACATAACTAAAAATCCAATACTGCAACTTTTTTTACAAAAATTTTTATTGATCATATTTTTTTGAATATCAAATAGTTACATAAAAAAAAGTAAAATAAAAGTAATTGTAAACGAAAGCTGGCCAGTAAAAAACATCTACTGACCAGCTTCTCTCTATTATTTAAATCAATGTGATTAACCTACTAACGGTGGTTTGTCATTAATGAAAGGTTGTTTGTAGAAACGTCTTCCTTTTGCTTTGTACAATGCATTGGATAATGCGGCTATGACAGGTGGTAAGGAAGGCTCTCCCAAACCGGTTGGATCAATGCCGTTATCAACAAAATGCACTTCTATATCTTTGGGTGCTTCGGAATTGCGCATGAGACGATAGGTATCAAAATTTGATTGCTCTGGTTTACCCTCCTCGAAAGTCAACGCACTGTACATTGAGTGGCCAATACCATCTACTATCCCACCTTCAATCTGGTTTTTTGCAGCCAATGGATTAATTACGATACCGCAATCCACGGCACAGGTCACTTTACTAACTCTCGGTATATCGCCGCCGCCATTTTCCAATTCCAATACTTGGGCCACATAGGAATTATGACAGTAATATGCTGCTACACCACGGGATTCGCCTGTTTCGGTGTTCCAATTGGATTTTTCCTTGACAAGTTTCAGCACTCCCGCATAACGTTCTGGGTCATAATCATTTTTCTCTGGGTCGCCCACAGGATTGTTTATGGCTCTATCGAAAAGTTCCAAACGAAATTCCAATGGGTCTTTGCCTGCCGCTTCTGCCACCTCATCCATAAAGGCTTGTTCGGCCCCTGCAATAAAGTTGGAACGTGGTGCTCTCCATGCTCCAGTGGTCACATTGGTTTCCAAGCTGTGCTTTTCAGCCAAATAGTTGTCCACGGCTCCTGCAGGAAAACGGTTTTCAAAGATAAGGTCATCGTTGGTACCTGCTCCGCGCACATGCCAAGCAATCAGGTTTCCGTTCTCGTCCAAGCCCGCTTTGTATTTTACTTTGTAAGAGGGTCGGTAGGTACCTTGGGTCATATCATCTTCCCTAGAGTACACCAATTTCACCGGAGCATTCATTTTTTGGGAAATCGCTGCTGCCTCCACTGCAAAAGTTCCATATAAGCGACGGCCAAAACCTCCGCCCATGCGGGTCATCATTACATCTATCTTTTCTGCTGGCATACCTAATCTGGACACCAATGTCTGTTCTAAAAATTCAGGAGTCTGTATTGGACCCAACAATTCCGCCTTTTCTGGGGTAACGTGCGCAAAAAAGTTCATGGGCTCCATGGTATTATGGGCCAAATAGGGTGCTGAATAGGTACTTTCAACAATTTTTGCCGCTTTTTTAAAAGCTGCCTCCACATCTCCATCCTTTCTTGCTGGTTCTTCTTGGGTTTTTTCCAAAAGTGATGCAAGAGCTTCTTCATGGTAAGAGGTACTTTCCAATTTGGACACTTCTTCCCACTCCACATTCAATGCTTTCTTGGCCTGCATACATTCCCATGTACTGTTGCCTACAATGGCGACCAGTTCTGGGATAGCACCTCCATCCGACCATTGTTTTTCTACATCTTCGGGATATGCCTCAAAGTGAAAAACATCTTTTATTCCGGGCATGGACTTTACCGATTCTGCATTCATGCTCTTGAATTTCATACCAAAAGCAGGCGGGTGCACGATCATGGCGGTAAGCATCCCGTCTTTATACACATCCAATCCAAAAAGTGGTTTACCGGTAACTATCTTTTTACCATCCACATTTTTCTTATCCGTACCTATAATAGAGAAGTTACCATTGTCTTTTAACTGTACCTCTTCGGGCACTTCAATACCGGTTGCAGCGGACGCCATATCTCCATAGCCTGCGGAATTTCCGCTTGCTTCGTGGGTCAGCACACCATCTTTCGTGGTAATTTCATCTGCCGAAACGCCCCAAGCCTGTGCTGCTGCTTCTTTCAACATGTGTCTTGCAGTGGCTCCGGCCATTCTTAAACTTTCCCATCCTTGTCTGATGGACTGACTACCACCGGCCAATTGCCGTGTGAAAATATCGGTGTTCAATGGAGCTTGTTCCACCAATACATCTTTCCATGCGATATCGAGCTCTTCTGCCACGATCATAGGCATGGATGTTTTTACATTCTGACCTATTTCGGGGTTGGGCGACATGATGGTCACCATACCATTATCCCCTACTTTGAGAAAACCGTTGAGTTCAAACCACTCATCTGGCAGGCTATTTACCTGCTCCGGAGTCATTTTACAAGAAGCTAACCAGCTAAACCCGATAACAAGTCCACCACTGGCCAATCCTGTATTTCGAATAAAGGCCCGTCGTCCAATTTTTGTCTTAACAAGTGTCATTATACTAGTTTTATGGGTTTATGATTTAGCCGCCAGTTTTACGGCCTTTTTGATTCTGGTATAGGTACCACAACGGCAGATATTGCCGTTCATGGCCATTTCAATTTCTTCGTCTGTTGGGTTTGGGTTTTTTTCCAAAAGAGCGGAAGCTGTCATAATTTGACCAGCCTGACAGTACCCGCATTGGGGCACATCGACTTCCAGCCAAGCTTTTTGAACTGGGTGATCGCCTTCTTCTGACAATCCTTCTATTGTAGTGATTTTGGAGTTTCCTACGGATGATATTGTTGTCATGCAGGCTCGCGTAGCAGTCCCATCCAAATGAATGGTGCAGGCTCCACATTGAGCTATTCCGCATCCGTATTTTGTTCCGACCAAGTTTAAATGGTCTCTTAAAACCCAGAGTACCGGTGTGGATGGATCCACATCGACCTCCTGCTTTGTTCCGTTGATGTTAAGTGTAAATTTCGCCATGATGTTGATTAATTCCTTTTGAAGTTAAATATTTCTTGCAACAAAATGGAATATTATATTAAACTTCCGTGAAAAATTAACATTGTTTTTAGTTTTTCCCAAGTTACTTAAAATCAATACAAATAAGAAGCGGGTAATTCATCCTGAAACCAATTAAAAAAGTCATCAAAAGTGTTGACCATTTGATTCGATTCAATACTTTAACCGCGCAAAAACGGGCAAGTGATCGGAGGGATATCGGGTATCCTTGGAGTCGCTCAAAATGGCACTCTTAAGCACCTCAAAGCTATCAGAAACAAAAATATAATCTATTCTGCGTTCCACAGGTTTATTGAATTCAAAGCCATTGAAAGTTCCTTGAGGGCCAAAAGCATTATTCCCGGCAGCAATGTGTGCATCCGCCATTTTACCCAAAATTACCCGCACACCCCTACTGTTGCTTTCCAAATTAAAATCGCCTATCAAGACCACCGGAAGGTTTTCGGTGTTCAATTCCTCTATTTTTTCGAGGATGAGCCTGGAACTTTCCTCCCTTGCTTTCACCCCAACATGGTCAAAATGAGTATTGAAAGCCATAAACTTGGTGCCATCACTTTTATTTTTAAAAATACCGTAGGTGCAGGTTCGGGGCAAAGCAGCATCCCATCCTTTGGACGGTTCATCAGGGGTTAGGGAAAGCCAAAAAGTAGATTGTTCAATAAGTTTCACCCTTTCTTTGTTGTAGAAGATGGCCGTGTGCTCCCCTCTTTCATCACCATGGTCGCGTCCTACGCCAAAATAAGCGTAGTCCTTTAAACCATTATCAATTTCTTTTACTTGATGAATCAGCCCCTCTTGAATACCAAATACATCCGGATTGTAGAAATTAAGCTGTGAGATGAGAAACTCCTTTCGGTTGTCCCAATTGTTGGGGGCATCATCAGGGTTGTCATATCGAATGTTATACGAAATAACGTCAATGGTTTGTCCTTGAACACTTAAGAATGTCCCAATGGCCAAAAGCATTAAAAAGGTGTTTTTCATTGTTCAGGTTTTTATGTTTTTTTTATTTATTCTTCTTGAGTAATAGGAACGGGGTCGAATGCTTTATAATTTAAGTATGCAAACTATTCATTTTATGGGGTATCTAGGTTACTAGATCTTTATTTTTCATAAAAAAAAGAATAATTTGTTTTAAGTAATTAAGGCATTACATCACTATTGTTCTAAAGGTAAGGTTGATTCTTGGTGTTTTCACCAACTTAGTTGGCGGTAACCGATGGAGCCAATGGCTTTGGGTACTCCCTTTCATTACTAAAAGGCTCCCATGGTCGAGGGTCAACCCTACCTTTTCCTTGGATTCTTTGTGCTTAAAAGCAAACTTACGTTCAGCTCCAAAACTAAGGGAGGCAATGGCGCCATTTTTCTTCAAATCTTTCTCGGCATCGCTGTGCCATGCCATGCCTTCTTCCCCGGAATGGTACAGATTGAGCAGACATGAATTATAGGTTTCTTTAGTTAATTTTTCGGCAAGCTCCTTCAGCTTCAATAATTCTGGAGTCCAAGGCAATGCTTTTTTGGTGTGATTGGAATAGGTATATTCAAAAGGCTCATCGCCATACCAAGCCACTTTTCGCTTGGTCTCAATTCTTTTTCCATACATCAAGGCTACATCGTTCTTCCATGCAATGGTATCAAAAAGTTGTTGAAAATAGTGATTGGCTTCTTCATGCTTCATGATCGGGCCATAATAATTTACCACGCCATCTTTTGGCAACCAATTCTTATCGGGGTTTATTTGATTGGTGAACAAATCCATCTTTATTAAAATTAAGCGAACAACATTTCTTGGCTTTTTTTCAGGATATCGCCCACTCTTTCTTTTAATGCTTCCGGTTCAATAATCTTGGCATAATCCCCAAACATCAGGTACCATCTGGCAAAGCCATTTTCCAAATCGGTTGTCATAAAGGTCATTTCCACTTCTTTTCCCTTGACTTCTTCTGAAATTAGGCCATAGTACTTGCTTTGATTGCGAATATACTTGGCCACAGATTTATCGACCAATATCTTCACTTTTGTTCTGCTGACCTCCTCTCTTTTCTTCCGGTGCTCATCAATAGTGCCATGTTCCAGCATAAAATCCAATGATGTTCTAGCTATTCGGTGAATTCTATCTGTTCGAAAATGCCTGTAATCTGTCCGCAAATGACAATAGCCCAATATGTACCAAAATCCATTTTCATGAAAAAGTCCAACGGGTTCTATCCTACGTTCGGATGGGGTTTCTTCCCGTAATGATTCGTATCTTAAAAAAACCTGCTTCCGCTCTGCAATACTCTCGAACAAAATTTCAAGGGCATTGGTCACCTTTTCATTGAACAAAACCTGCCCCGGCACTATGGACACCTGGGACTCCAAGGTTTCCACCCAATCCTTTTCCTTTCCGCGCAACACCGATTTAAGTTTGTACATGGCCGACTCGTAGTAAGCCCCAAGGGATTTATCGGTAAACTTTTGCATGAGTTTTTCAGCGGCCACAAAGCTTCCAGCTTCTTCGCGGGTAAACATTACCGGGGGTAAACGGTACCCTTCCATAATGGTATAGCCCACACCTGCCTCACTTACAATGGGCACGCCCGAGGCTTCCAAAGTCCTAATGTCCCTGTAAACGGTACGTAGGCTCACATCAAATCGGTCTGCCAGTTCTTGGGCCTTTACAATCCGCTTGGATTGCAACTGTATTAAAATGGCAACTATCCTATCAAAACGTTTTGCGGTATCCATTCCCATAATTGTGTGAGCTATCTCCCAAAGATAGGATTTCAATCCAAGGACGGGAGATCTTTTCTTGCTCATCTTGATTCATTTTTTACTATTAAATCCATGTCAAAACTAGGCAGGCAGAGTGACAACTGCTTGTCATGAACTTTTTTCCTACTCTTTTTTTTCTGCTGACAAAGGGCTGTCACATCCCCCTCATACTTTTGGTTTCAGAAACAATAAACCTTAAAAAAACAAAGCATCATGGAAAACACCACTAAAAAGCAAACCGAAGCACAAGTGATTACCCCAACACAATTTTTGGAACATTACCAAGGCCATAGAGCACTTACCCGAAGGGTAATCGAAGCCTTTCCGGAAAAAGAGTTCTTTAATTACAGTATTGGTGGAATGCGCCCTTTTTCTGAAATGGTAAAGGAACTTTTTGCCATTGCCGTTCCCGGACTTACCGAAATTGTTTCGGGCAAAATCGGTGATTTTGATGAAAACAAGGACTACGGCAGCACAAAGGCCCAGTTTTTGGAAAAATGGGATCAGGATACGGAGGAAATCAATAAACTATGGAGCCAGATTGATTTGGAGCGTTTTCAAGAACACGTAAAACTCTTTGGGCAGTATGAAGGTTCCGTACAGTCTTCCATTTTTTATTTTATTGACAATGAGGTACACCACCGCGGTCAGGGGTATGTTTATTTGAGGGCCTTGGAAGTTGAACCTCCATTTTTCTACGAACGATAGATTTTACCCGGGATGAAAACTATTTTAGTATTCAAGACGTCCGTTTGGGGCGAATCGCAAGTAAGGCAGTTGCGTCCCCTGTTGAACCAATTGGTAAACAAGGATGGGTGTTGGAACTTTGACCTGGAGGATTGTGACAACATTCTCCGGGTCGAGACCCAAGGGGTAACGGCTCCATCCATTGCTTCACTGCTGCACAGTCAAGGTTTTCATTGTGAGGAACTGCATTGATCGTAGATACATTATGTCAGGTTGAGCGCAGTCGAAACCTATTGATTAACAGCAATCATTAAATTCTTGACTGCGCTCGAATTGACATTGTACTGATTGTTTTGACAATTTTTTAAATTACAGAACAACCTTTTGCTTAAGCTCATTGAATTGGGCCAACAACTCTTGATAGCTGTCTTTTTCTTCTTGCCCCGGCACTTTGTCGGCACCGCTTAAAATATAGTAGAGATACGAAATTTGGGCTACCATTACCACTTCTGGATAGGCCCCCTCATCATTTTTGAGTTGTTTCAATGCTTCCTTGTATTGTTTTAAGCTGGATTCAGTGGCATTGTTTTTTTCCAGTTCCTTAATTTTTTCCTCAACCTTGTCTTGAAGTTGTCTAGCATCCGATAATAGGTCTATTACCTTAAACTGAAGCTCTTGTTGCTCTTTCATGTCTGACAAATAAACTCCTTCTTCTTCCAATCTAGGATCCATAAGCACTTCAAAAGGTTTCTCGAAAGACTCGTTACCAACCGTTAATTTAGCGGTATATTTTCCCGGCAATACCATTGGCCCGTTTTTGTAGCGTCTTTTCTTGTTTTTTGTCCAAGCTCCTTTTTGCTGCAGGTTCCATTCAAAACGGTTGATGCCCTTTTTGGTCTCCAGTTTTTCATCCATGTAAACAAAGGTCATGCTAAGGCTCATGTCCTCCACTTTTTCTGTGGTGGATTTCAATTTAGTGGAATCACTGACAATGGTTGCCACCTCTTTACCTTGTGCATCCATAATTTGAAGACTCACCCCTTCTGTAATGTCAGACGGGAGGTAATAATCAATAATCACGCTGGTTGATGGGTATTCTGGAAAATCGCCCCCGCCCCATGGTGTTTGGTATCTGTAGGTATTATCAGGCCTGAACAACACCGGTGTATCGCCCAATTGTGTAATATTCTCATCTTGAAGGGTAGTAACCTTGTCCAAAATCCAGAAACCACGCCCCATGGTGCTCAAAATTAAATCTCCTCGGAACAACGTAATATCAGTAATTGGGGTAACCGGAAGGTTTTGCTGAAACTTTTTCCAAGTCTCGCCATCATCAAACGATACAAACATTCCAAACTCGGTACCTGCATACAATAACCCTTCGCGAACAGGGTCTTCCCGTAAAACCCTTGCGGTATAATCGGATGGGATTCCGTTGGATTCGGTACTGATCAACTCCCAGCTCTCACCGTAGTCTTCTGTTTTATAGAGGTAAGGTGTTTCATCGCCCAATAAATGACGATCCACCGCAATGTAAGCCTTGGCGGGATTGAACTGTGATGGTTCCACAGACTCTACCCTTCCTCCTTTGGGGAGTTTTTTCGGCGTAACATTTTTCCAAGTTTTGCCCCCATCCTTGGTAATGGAAATAATCCCATCATTGGAGCCCGTCCATATTACGCCCTTGCTTATTTTTGACTCCCTGATGGAATACAAAGTGCTGTAATATTCTTCTCCGGTAATATCGCGAGTGATGGGATTTCCGGAAATAACTTGTTTGTCGGGTTCGTTGGCCGTAAGGTCGGGGGAAATAATCTCCCAGTTTTTGCCACCATTGCTGGTTTTGTGCAAGAATTGAGAACCCATGTACACCACTTCTGGATCAAAAGGGGATACATGGATAGGTGCTACGCGCTGGAATCTATATTTTAAGTCTTTAGGATTGTGTCCGTAAATATTGGATGCACCAATGGAATATTCGCGGCTTTGCCCCGTTTTTTTGCTGTACACGCTAAAGCGCCCCTTACAGTTGTTATAAACAATGTAATGATTGCCCGGCATGGGGATCACGGGACCGGTTTCGCAACCGCCCACATTCATCATAATGCTTTCGTTGGGCGTGGTCGTAGCTTTGGGCGCCCTGCTTGGTATGGCCAAGGTGGTATTGTCTTGCTGGGCACCATACACCCAATATGGATACTGGTCATCCACAGCAACTTGGTAGATCTCTGCCGTGGGCTGATTGTACTGCGTAGACCATGTTTTACCTCCGTTATGAGAAACGTTTGCCCCGCCATCGTTACACTGGATCAATAAATCGGGGTTGTCCGGATTGAGCCAAATGTCATGATTATCACCGTGGGGCACACTCATGCGTTTCCATGTTTTTCCTCCATCCATGGATTTTATCAATGGGTTGGCATTGGAATACACGATATCGGGGTTGGTCGGGTCCAGTTCAATATTAGTGTAGTAAAATGGTCTGTTCACCAATCTCACATCATCGGAAACGTGTGTAAATGACTTTCCTTGATCTACGGATTTATACAATCCCCTATCTTCGCCTGGTGCTTCTACAACGGCATAAAGTATTTTTGAATCCGCTGGCGAAACCGCTAAATCAATTTTACCGATCAACCCTTTTGGCAAACCATTTTCCAGTTTTTCCCAATCTTTACCTCCGTTGATTGATTTGTAGATACCGCCTTCGCTGTTTTTTCCACCCGAATCAATGGTCCAAGGTGTGCGGCGTGCCTTCCAAGCGGCAGCATAAACAACATTTGGGTTACCAGGGAGCAGTTCCAAGTCGGCGAACCCTGTTTCTTCGGAAACATAAAGCACCTTTTCCCATGTTTTTCCTCCATCGGTCGTTTTAAAAATGCCACGTTCCTTGTTGGGTTTAAATGCATTTCCAATGGCAGCAACCCAAACAATGTTGCTGTTCGTGGGATCTATTTCCACGGCACCGATCTGGCCTGTATGTTCCAATCCGATGTGTTCCCAAGTTTTTCCCGCATCAATGGATTTGTACACCCCTTTCCCTGAAATGATATTGCTACGGATTCCATCGGAACCTGTTCCCACATAAACGATATTGGGATCATTGGCTGCGATTTCGATAGCGCCGATGGAGGGTGTTTTAAAGAAACCATCGGAAACATTGTTCCAAGTGGTCCCATAGTCATCTGTTTTCCAAACACCTCCGCCAGTGGCCCCAAAATAAAAAGTCCCCGGGAGCATGGCTGTTCCAGTAACGGTGGTTACCCTTCCTCCCCTTGCGGGCCCTATGGTTCGGTATTGTAATGCTTCGAAATCCTGTGCTAAGGTTACACAGCTTACTAAAAAAGTAAAAAGAAAATAAAAAGAGCGTTGCTTTAAGGTCATGAGTTAGTAGAATAGTTGGTTTCTTCTCAAATCTACTAAATACTTAGTCAATCTGAAATTGAATAGAGATGGAATTATTACCCTTAATGAAAAGTTGAACGGTTCGGCTATTCATCCTTATGAAAAAGAAAGGATTCTTCTTAATGTATTTTACCTGTTGTGCATTATGATTGACATTCGTCAATTCGAGTGATTTTCGGTGGTTGGGCGAAGTTGAAGCCGAAAAAAAATAAATCGTATCGAGAACCAGAATTTCAGGTCAAAACCCGATTCTCGATACCTGCCTTTGCCGGCAGGCAAAATCCCTTTGGATTTTCACTGGAATTGACGGCCTTTGGCGTATGAAGCCTTCAAAATGCACAACAGGCTACATTATATCAAATTGCAACTGCCCTACTGTACTTATTTAAATATTTTGATGGCGTCATGTTCGTAATCTTCTTAAAAGTATCCCTAAACGCTTTGGGGTCGTTGTACCCAACTTCATACATTACTTCGTTGACCGTTTTTCTTCCTTTTTCCAGTTCTTTCTTGGCAGCTTCCACTTTAACACGCTTCAGGTATTCGATAACCGTGTTTGAGGTAGCCTTTTTAAAACGCCTCTCGAAAGTTCTTCGGCTCACCGCAATTTTATCGGATAGCTCATCAACGGTTATTTTATCTTGATAATTTTGTTCGATAAATTCCTGAGCCCTTAAAACCTCCTTATCGTTATGGGATTTTTGCCCTTTGAAGATGATAAAAGGCGATTGGCTGACACGGCTTATGTCTATTTCAAAAACTTTTGAAGATAGCACCGCCATATCGCGACCAGCAAACTTTTCCACTAAATAAAGGTTTAGGTTTAAAGATGAATAGGCTCCCCCGCTAGTGTACAAACCGTTCTCATCGGTGATGATTTTATCATCCACCAGATTTACTTTGGGGTACATCTCCCTAAACTCACTTGCTGCCAGCCAATGCGTGGCACATTCCTTTCCATCGAGCAAACCTGTACCTGCCAATATAAATGCACCAATGCACAGACTCGCCACTTCGGCACCATTGCTATATTGATCTTTGATCCAAGGAATAAGTGCACTGTTTTTAGTAACTACCTCCTTGTAATCACCATGAATTGCAGGAATAATGATCAAGTCGGTTTTCTTTATATCTTCAATAGTGGTATTTGGTATAATATTGAACATCCCGTTACTTAACCTCGCTGTTTTTTGTGCGCCCACAAGGTGAGTGGCAAACATTGGGGCTTTGCCCGCTCTTTGCAGGGCACTATTGGTCATATTGAACATTTTAAAGGTTGCCTCCAAATTGCTCAGGCTTGAATCGCCTTCTGGAACAAGTATCGATATATGTTTCATTTGCTGAAAATCAATTGATTAACTTTAATTCAAAGGTATATTAAGTTGCTGTCGTAATCAACCCGTTATATTGACGTAAATATACCCCCAAAGTACAAATTAGTACACATATCTTTGGTAACTCCTTGATTGTTAAATAGAAAACAAGTGTTATGAGACAGGTTATTTTATCTATGCTAGTGTCCATCGACGGTTATATTGAAGGGGTGGACAATGATATCAATTGGCACGTTTGGGATGATGAAATGCAAGCTTATATGATGGATTTTTTGCAAACCATCGACACTTTTATCTATGGTAGAAAATCGTATGAGTTGATGCTTGATTATTGGCCCGATCAAAAAGGTGAATTTGCAGACATAATGAACCAAACACCCAAAATTGTATTCTCCACAACCCTACAAAAGGCAAAAATGAATGCCAGAATAGCTCGCGGAAACGTCACCGAAGAAATACAAAAAGAGAAGGAAAAACCAGGGAAGGACATGGTGTTGTTCGCTGGGGCCAATATAGCCTCTTCATTTATAAAACACAATTTAATAGATGAATACCGAATTATTGTAAATCCTGTGGTGCTGGGAAAAGGAACACCTTTGTTTAAAACCGGGAAACAGCAACAACTCAATTTAGTAAGCGCCAAATCTTTTAAATGTGGCAATGTGCTGCTAACGTACAAAGCAAAAAATATGGACAGGAATATTTTAAAAGCGTATGATACCGCGACCTCAACGCTTATTGAGCTGCTCTCTTCGTTGACCAATGAGCAACTCAATATAAAGCCCACCAAAAATAGTTGGACCGCCGGGCAGGTCGGTGATCATTTGGAGAAATCATACGAAGTATCCAAAATTTTGCTGGGAGAAGTTGAAGATACCCAACGCCCCCCAGACCAAAAACTAGCTGAAATACGTGCGTTGTTTTTAAATTTTGACATCAAAATGGATTCGCCCAAAGCGATTGTTCCAACAAATGACCCCATTGACAAAAAACGTCTTCTTACTAGTTTGGAAGAGAAAATTCAATGGGTCAATACAAATTCCAAGAATATGGACCTGTCAAAAACCTGTCTGGATTTTGAAATCCCAGAATATGGGCCATTTACCCGCCTTGAATGGATCGGCTTTAATACCGTACATACACAGCGCCACATCCATCAACTACAACAAATCATTAAAACCATAAAAAATGACACCTAAACAAATCTGGGCAAATCTGGGCGTAGAAAATATTGAAAGAACACAAGAGTTTTATCTGGCATTGGGGTTTAAGCAAAACGGAACTCCCTCAAAAGATTTGGTAAGCTTTTTGTTCGGAGAGGATGCGTTTGTTATTCACTTTTTTAAAAAAGAAAAGCTAAAAACAAGTCTTGAAGGAGAGGTGTCCGACCTAAGCCAAGGCAATGAAATTATGTTCACCCTCTCCGCGGAAAGCAAGGAAGAAATCCACGAGTGCATAGAAAAAGTTAAAGAGATAGGGGGAACCATTCGTTTTGACCCTAGGAAGGACAGAAAAAGTTTTTACGACGATAACGGTTATTACGTTGGTGTCTTCGCCGATTTGGATGGGCACTTATTTAACCTCTTCTGCAATTTGAACAAATAATCCCTGCATCAAGCAGGCGGAGAACATAACTTAAACTAAAAAACATGAAAACTATTTGGTTGAACCTACCTGTAAAGGACATTAAAGAATCGAAGGAATTTTTTAAAGCCATCGGATTTAAAGAAAACCCAAGGCATAAAAATGCCGAGCATTTGGGAAGTTTCTATATAGGGGAAAACAATTTTGTGTTGATGTTATTTCCAGAGAACACTTTTAAAGGGTTTGCGCAGAATGAAATCAGTGACACCGAAAAAGGAACGGAAGTATTGATCAATATAGATGCCCAGAGTAAATCGGAAGTGGATACAATGGCTAAAACAGTACAAAAAGCCGGTGGCAAAATCTTTGCCGAACCTGGTGAATCCGATGGTTGGATGTACGCTTTTGGTTTTGAAGATTTGGACGGACACCGATGGAGTATGTTGTATATGGACCTGGAAAAAATGCCCGGGTAATCTGATTTTCAGTGTAATGAGATTTATAAATACCCTGACTGACTGCCCAATGGATAGGAATTCGGAATGACGTACAAAAGAAATATTACAAACAATGAATTTTTAAAAACATTAATACTAAAGATCAAAAACAATGAAAGTAAACACGTATTTAAATTTTGACGGAAATGCAGAGGAAGCATTTAACTTTTATAAGACAGTATTTGGCGGGGATTTTATAGCAAATATGAAAATGGGAGATGCCCCTGATGCCGAGAAACTATCTGAAGAAGAGAAAAATCGCATCATGCATATCTCATTGCCACTATCAAACGATACTATTTTAATGGCATCGGACATTGTTCCCTCCATGGGACATTCCCTAAAAAAAGGCAATAACTCCTACATTTCCATTCATCCGGAGAGCAAGGAAGAGGCAGACCGTTTGTTCAATGGTCTATCAAAAGGAGGAGAAATTGAAATGCCAATGGCCAATCAATTTTGGGGCGATTATTTCGGGAGTTTTGTTGACAAGTTCGGTATTCACTGGATGGTAAACTATAATCCACAAAGCTAGTAACCCCATCAATTTTATAAACCGCAATATGGGCAACAGTTTCAATGGACAACAAACAACAATTGTAGAGGTGTTTTGTACCTCGGTAACCACTATTGAAAAAGCGGAATTCCTTTTGGGCAAACTCCAAAAGGAATTTCCTTCTTGTGAAATTAATTTTGATTTGGAAGATTGTGACAATATACTTCGGGTAGCCACAGCAGGAAGTACAATGGACACTGCTCCAATTATTAAGTTGGTAAAAAAATATCAAGAGGATATACAAATCTTACCTGATGAAATCCCTGTAAAGGGCACTGATACCCCCAATGGAACATCTAATTTCCATGACCATTACAATACAATTGCTTAAAATTGACTACTGATAACTGCAATAATCCATCTAAAGTGAAATTGAATATAAAGCCCGACTGTGGAAATGCCCCAAAAAAAGAGCTGGTCAAACACCTTACTTGCTATTTTGCCTCCAACGATATAGAAAAGGCCGTGGAGTTTTTGGATACCCATATCACATGGACTTTAGTCGGAAAAAAAACCGTAAATGGAAAAGGGCAATTTAGAACAGTATTACAGGAAATGCGTCAAAACAAAGTGTGCGAATTAACAATTCACAGCATAATCACCCACGGAAAGGAAGCCGCCATAAATGGTGAAATGTTGATGGAAGATGGGAGTGTATTCGGTTTTTCCGATTTCTACGAATTTACAAGTGCCAAAGGAAGCCGTGTCAAAACCATTGTTTCCTATCTAATTGAGAAAAACTAACCTAAATACTGACAGTACCAAGGAATCCAATCCCCATTCCTCCTAATCAAAAATTAAAAAGGAGGTTTTGTCTTTGAAGACTCTTGATAGAGTTAGGGTGTTCAAACCATGTATTCCTTTAAAAACCCAATATTTGAAGATTTTCTTAGACGGCACAAAGCCTTTACCTTTATTTGTCGAACTCTTTCCTCGCTCAGTTTTAACTCTAAAGCAATTTGTTGAATTCCCATGGATTCGCTATTGCCAACGCCAAAAAACATTTTGATCACAAAGGCTTCCCTGTAATCCAGCATGTTCAAAATACCATCTATTTCGGCATGTAACGATTGGCCTATCATGTTTTGTTCAGGACTTTCCAACTGGTTTGATGGAATAATGTCGTACAGATTTAGCTCCCCATCCCCGACTTGCAATGATTCGTCCATTGAAATAGGCCATGAAACGTGCTGCATACAAACCTGAATCTCGGATAATGAGAAATCAATAAGTTCCGATACTTCCTCTGCGGTGGGCGATCTTTGGTGCAATTGTTCAAAATGGGAAGAAGCTTTTTTTATTTTATTTATGACATTTATTTTATTCAGGGGCAATCTAACCATCCTCGATTTTTCGGAAAGTGCCTGAATAATGCCTTGCCGTATCCACCAAACCGCGTAGGAAATAAATTTGAAGCCACGGGTCTCGTCAAATTTTGTAGCCGCTTTGACCAATCCGAGATTGCCCTCGTTGATAAGGTCATGGAGGTTAAGCCCTCTTGATTGGTATTGTTTGGCAACGGATACTACAAACCTCAAATTGGCAGACACTAATTTTTCCATGGCCCATGTGTCCCCGTGTCTTATTCGTATAGCTAGAGCCACCTCTTCATCTTCCGTGATCATCGGGATACGGGCTATGTCGTTTAAGTACCGTGTAAGCGATGGGGTATCCCTGTTTGTTATCAGTTTTGATATTGAAAGTGGTCTCATAGCTTATCTGTCTCATTAGGACTTCGTCCTTACGTAAATCAAGTTTCCATTGCCCTTTGGGTTTTTTCTGGAGCCAATTTCAATTTGGTTCAAGGATTTGACCAAAGGGGTCAATTTTCGGAACCCGTAGTTCCTGGCATCAAAATTGGGTTGTTTTTTTTGCAAGAGTGTACCAACTTCACCTAAAAAGGCCCACCCCTCCTCATCCTCCACATCTGCTATGGTAGTTAGGATAAGGTCTATCACTTTGGGAGTGATCTTATCTATTTTACTCTTGCTATTTTTTTCTGTGTCGTTGGCATCGCCTACAGGGGCTTTATGTAATATTTCAAGGTATATAAACTTATCACAGGACACTATAAAGGGATCTGGGGTCTTTCGTTCTCCAATTCCAAAAACTGTCATACCGGCCTCCCTTAATCGTATTGCCAAACGCGTAAAATCACTGTCGCTCGACACCAGGGCAAAACCATTTACCTTCCCGGTATACAAGATGTCCATCGCATCTATGATCATCGCACTGTCCGTGGCGTTTTTGCCGGTGGTGTATCCGTATTGTTGAACAGGTGTTATCGCATTTTTAAGAAGGACATCCTTCCATTTTACCAAACTTGGCTTGGTCCAGTCTCCGTAGATTCTTTTAATGCTGGGGTTTCCATATTTCGCAATTTCCTCCAGCATTTCTTTGACATATTTGGAGGGAATGTTATCGCCATCTATTAGTACGGCAAGGCTTAAATCTTTATCCATAATAAATATTACTCCTCGTTTCTTTTTAAATATTCATTCTTATAGACGGCCTTTGCAAGTTCTTCCCTTTTCTCTTTGGATTTTTTGGTAAACCTTTGGTTTTCCCTAATATGTTTTAACTGTTGGGTGTTCCGCACCTTGTTCCTATATCTTTTCAAGGCTCTTTCAATATTTTCACCGGGAACTATTTTAATTTTTAGCATATGTTTTGTGCTTTAAGGGTTCATGTAATTACAGGCAATCTAAAACATAGGCCTGTTGTCCAAGGATATGTTTGATCCTTGGAAATGCATATAGGGACTTTAGCCATGCAAGCATCAAAAAGATGAATATTCAAACAAAAAATAACCTAAGAAATAGCCTCTTCTGAACTAGGAATTAATAGGGAGAAAGCTGTCTTGATATTTAAGGATTGGAGTACTGATTGTCCATTATCCGCAATGCACAATAAAGGAAAGGATTTAAATTGGATTTAAGCCGCTTTTGTCCTTTTATTTTAATTCCGGTGGAAGGTTCTTTTGCATTTGTGTCGGTTAAAATCCCAAGAAAGGCTATGCTATACAGCCAAAGATGCGGAAGAAGACCATAACTTGGCTGAGGAACCATCCTATCAACAAAAGAAAGGACAACTAAAACAAATCCTGCTCCATAAGATATTTTAACTGATTAAGTTGATTTTAAAAACATGAAGTGGTTTAAACTTTTTTCTTCTTTTTCCTGTTGAATTTTTTAAGAGCTATTACGATGAACGCGAGATAGTTGAACCCTTTCCAGCTTTCGACCGTCGTATCGAACCTGTTGAGCAGCGATCGGAAGCTGTCCATCCA